>NZ_JBDYKJ010000019.1:0-67493 GCF_040012395.1 Nocardioides sp. 31GB23
ATCCGGGACGGGTCGGCGGGTGATTCGGGCCGACTCGGCGGGAGGTTTGGGCCGGGTCAGCGAGACATTTGCGCCGGGTCAGCGCAGGCGGCGGGCGGTGAAGGTGGCGGGCGGGGTCGCGATCGCGTCCTGCGCGGCGACCAGCTGGATCTCGCGGGTGCCGGCGGCGAGGGTGGCCTCGAGGATGCCGAAGACCGAGGCGGTGGTGCGCTCGAGCGCGGTGCCGGGCGAGCCGGTGCTGCGCAGGTGCGCCAGGTAGAGCGCGGCGGTGACGTCGCCGCAGCCGTTCGGGCTGATCGGCAGCAGGGGAGTGGTGACCGCCCAGGCGCCCGTGTCGGAGACCGCGACGACCTCGAGGTGCTCGGCGGGCACCTCGTCGTGCAGCACGCTGGTGACCAGCACGTCGCGGGGGCCGCGCTCGCGCACGACGTCGACCGCGGCCAGCACCTCGTCGAGCGTGCGGGTCGTGGTGCCGGCCAGGAAGTCGAGCTCGAAGTGGTTGGGGGTGATCACGTCGGCGGCCGGCACGACGGTGTCGCGCATGAACTCGGGGATGCCCGGGCGCACGAACATGCCTCGCCCCACGTCGCCCATCACCGGGTCGCAGCAGTAGACGGCGTCGGGGTTGAGCTCCTTGACGCGCGCCACGGTGTCGAGGACGACGGCCCCCACGGCCGGGTCGCCCTGGTAGCCGGAGAGCACGGCGTCGGCGCTGCCGAGCACCCCGCGGTCGTCGATGCCCGCGATCACCTCGCGCACGTCGGCGGGGCCGAGCAGCGGCCCGCGCCAGGCGCCGTACCCGGTGTGGTTGGAGAAGTGCACCGTCAGCACCGGCCACACCTCGTGGCCCAGTCGCTGGAGGGGGAAGACGGCGGCGGAGTTGCCGACGTGGCCGTAGGCGACCGAGGACTGGATCGACAGGATGCGCACCCGGCCATTGTGGCGAGGTGTCCAGTCCGGCGGTGAACCGGAGCAGAAAACTAGAACAAGTTCCATTCGTGCCCTAGTGTGGGCGCCGACACATTCCGTGGGTATGTGAGGCCGTTCGTCGACTCGCACCGCCCGAGCGCATGGAGGCTCCGATGGCCAAGAAGGCACCCAGCAACGAGGCCGACTACGTCGTGGTCGGCTCCGGGAGCTCCGGCGCGACGATCGCGGGTCGGCTCGCGCAGTCGGGTGCGAGCGTCATCGTGCTCGAGGCCGGCAAGAGCGACGAGCAGTTCCTGACGAGGAAGCCCGGCATGATCGGGCCGATGCACGCGGTGCCGCAGATCAAGCGCACCGTCGACTGGGGCTACTACACGACCCCGCAGAAGCACATCCTCGACCGCACGATGCCGGTGCCGCGGGGCAAGGTGCTCGGCGGCTCCAGCTCGATCAACGGCATGGTCTACGTGCGCGGCAACCGGGCCAACTACGACTCGTGGGCGGCCGAGGGCTGCACCGGCTGGGACGCCGACTCGGTCAACCGCGCCTACCGGCGCATGGAGGACTACGAGGGCGGCGCCGACGAGTTCCGTGGCGAGGGCGGCCCCATCCGGGTCACCTACAACAAGGCGCCGCAGGAGGGGTCGCTGCAGTTCCTCGAGGCCACCGCCGACACCGTCGGCGCCCCGGTCCTCGACGACTACAACGGCGCCTCGCAGGAGGGGGTGGCGCGGATGCAGCAGAACGCCGCCGACGGCCTGCGCTACTCCGCCTCCCGCGGCTACATCCACCACCTCGCGCCCCCGACGCTCGAGGTCCAGTCGCGGGTGCTGGCCACCAGGGTCGTCATCGACAACGGTCGTGCCACCGGCGTGGTGGTGCGCGACAAGGACGGCACCAGCCGCACCGTCCGGGCCGCCAAGGAGGTCATCCTCTCCGCCGGCTTCGTGGGCTCGGCCCAGCTGCTGATGCTCTCGGGCGTGGGCCACGCCCAGCACCTGCGCGACCAGGGCATCGAGGTGGTCGCCGACCTCCCGGTGGGCGACAACCTGCACGACCACCTCTTCCACGCCCTGACCTTCCACGCCACGTCGTCGGCGCTGCGCGGCAGCGCCACCTTCTTCGGCAAGGGCGTGGCCAAGGAGGTCCTGCGACCGGGGTCGACGTTCCTGGCGAACTCCGTCTTCGAGGTGCTGGCCTTCCTGCAGACCTCGCAGGCCACCGGCGGCATCCCCGACCTGCAGCTGCACCTGCTGCCCTGGGCCTACGTCTCGCCCAACCAGGACGCCCCGGTGCGCCACGACGTCGACCAGCGCCCGGCGCTCACGGTGCTGAGCACCCTGATCTACCCCCGCAGCCGCGGGACGCTGCGCCTGGCCTCGGCCGACCCCACCGCGGCGCCGCTGATCGACCCGCAGTACCTCGCCGAGCCCGCCGACCTCGACCTGCTCGTCGAGGGCTCCGAGATCACCCGCGAGATCTTGGCCAACAAGGCCTTCCGCGGCGCGGTGAAGAGCGAGATCCACCCCGGCTCGCACCTGCGCGGCAGCGAGCTGCGCCAGGAGATCCTCAACCGCGCCACGTCGGTCTACCACGGCGTGGGCACCTGCCGGATGGGCGTCGACGAGCTCGCCGTCGTCGACCCCGAGCTGCGGGTGCGCGGGGTCGAGGGCCTGCGGGTCTGCGACGCCTCGATCATGCCGTCGATCACCGGCGGCAACACCAACGCGCCGGCCATCATGATCGGCGAGCGCGGCGCCGACCTCGTGCTGGGCCGGGGCTGAGCGATGAGCCTGCAGCGACCCACCGTCCTGACCGACGACTTCATGCGTGGCCTGGTGGCCCGGGTGCCCTCGACCTCGGGCGGCACCTGGAAGCTGACCGAGGTCTACACCGGCGAGCACCTCGTCGACCTGCCGCAGTCGACCCCCGCCGACATCGAGCGCGCCTTCGCCACCGCGCGCGAGGCCCAGCGCGCCTGGGCGGCCACCCCGCTGCGCCGCCGGCTGGCGGTCTTCAAGCGGGCCCACGAGATCTTCGTGGCCAACGCGCTGACCACCGCCGACCTCATCCAGGCCGAGAGCGGCAAGAACCGCCGGATGGCCGTCGAGGAGTCCTGCGACCCGCCGATGGTGATGAGCCACTACCTCAAGCGGGCGCCGCGGCTGCTCGCCCCCAAGCGGCACGGCGGCCCGGTGCCGGTGGTCTCGCACTCCACCGAGATCCGCCAGCCCAAGGGTGTCGTCGGCATCATCGCGCCCTGGAACTTCCCCTTCGCCACCGGCATCTCCGACGCGATCCCGGCACTGATGGCCGGCAACGCCGTCGTGCTCAAGCCCGACAACAAGACCGCGCTCTCCCCGCTGCACGGCATCGCGATGCTCGAGCAGGCCGGGCTGCCCGAGGGGCTCTTCCAGGTGGTCTGCGGGGAGGGACCCGACGTCGGGCCCACGCTCATCGACAACGCGTCGTACGTCATGTTCACCGGGAGCACCGCGACCGGGCGCACCATCGGCGAGCGGGCCGGTCGCAACCTGATCGGCGCCTGCCTGGAGCTGGGCGGCAAGAACCCGCAGATCGTGCTCGACGACGTCGACGCCGAGGAGTGGGTGACCAGCACGCTGTTCGGCGTCTTCGGCAACACCGGGCAGATCTGCATGCACATCGAGCGCATCTACCTGCCCGACAGCCGCTACGACGAGCTGAAGCAGAAGTTCGTGCGGGCCGCGGCGGCGCTCGACGTGCGCGCGGCCTACGACTTCGGGCCCGAGGTCGGCTCCCTGGTCTCGGTCGACCAGATGCACCGGGTGCTCTCGCACGTCGAGGACGCGGTGGCCAAGGGCGCGACGGTGCTGACCGGCGGGCGCCCACGCCCCGACCTCGGCCCGGCGTTCTTCGAGCCGACCGTGCTCGAGGGCGTGACCACCGACATGCTCTGCGGGGTCACCGAGACCTTCGGGCCCGTGGTCGCCCTGCACCGCTACCGCAGCGTCGACGAGGCGGTGGCACTGGCCAACGACACCGACTACGGCCTCAACGCCTCGGTCTGGGGCAGCGACCTGGAGCGCGCCCAGGCCGTCGCGGCGCGCATCGAGTCGGGCAACGTCAACGTCAACGACGCGCTGGCCACGGCGTACGCCTCGAAGTCGACGCCGTCGGGCGGGGTCAAGCAGTCGGGGGTCGGGGCGCGCCACGGCGACCAGGGGCTGCTGAAGTACACCGACGTGCAGAACCTGGCGGTGCTCAAGAAGCAGGTCCTCGGCCCGCGGCCGGGCCAGGACTACGACGCCTACGTCAAGCAGATGCTGAGCGGGCTGCGGATGATGCGGCGCACGCGACTGCGCTGAGCGGCTGCCGGTCCGGGCCGGGTCGACGCGAGATCCAGGCCGGGTCGGCGCGAAGTCTGGGCCGGGTCAGGGTGAGATCTGGGCCGGGTCGGCCGGGAGGGTCCAGTCGACCGGAGCGCCGCCCTGCTCGACCAGCAGCCGGTCGACCTGGGAGAAGGGCCGCGAGCCGAGGAAGCCCTTGTGCGCCGACAGGGGCGAGGGGTGCGCCGACGAGACGACCGGCACCGACCCGAGGTGGCGGCGCAGCCCGCCCGCCTTGGCCCCCCACAGCAGCGCGACGAGCGGACCACCGCGCGCCGCCAGCGCCCGCACCGCCTGGTCGGTGACCTGCTCCCAGCCCAGGCCGCGGTGCGAGTCGGAGACGCCCGCGCCGACGCTGAGCACCCGGTTGAGCAGCATCACCCCGGCGTCGGCCCAGGCGGTCAGGTCGCCGTGGACCGGGGCCTGGTGGCCGAGGTCGTCCTCGAGCTCGCGGTAGATGTTCGCCAGGCTGCGCGGCACCGGACGGATCGCCGCGTCGACCGAGAAGGACAGGCCCACGGGGTGCCCGGGCGTCGGGTAGGGGTCCTGGCCCACCAGCAGCACCCGCACCTGGCCCAGCGGGCGCTCGAAGGCCCGGAAGAGCCGGTCCTCGTCGGGCAGCCAGGCCCGTCCGGCGGCGCTCTCGGCGCGCAGGACCTCCTGCACCTGCTCGACCTGCCGGGCCACCGGCTCCAGGGCCTGCGCCCAGTCGGGAGCCATCCGGCCCTGGTCCACCAGCCTCGTCAACGCACTCATGACGCCGACGCTACGTCGTGGGACCGCGGCCTACACTGCGCCGCATGGCAGCGGGACGAGCACGGGAGCAGCGCGCGGAGCCCGCGGAGGGGACCGATCCGGCCCTGGGAGCGGTACGCCGCGTGCCCACGCAGGCGCGCAGCCGCCAGCGGGTCGGGGCGATCCTCGACGCTGCCGAGGCGCTGGTGCTCGAGCACGGGGTCGAGGCACTGACGACGCGGGCGATCGCCCAGCGCGCGGGCGTGCCCGTCGCCTCGCTCTACCAGTACTTCGGTGACAAGGAGGCCGTGCTGCTCGCGCTGGCCGGGCGCGACATGGCGGAGATGGACGAGCAGGTCGCCGCCGACCTGGCCGCGCTCGAGGAGCTCAGCGTGGCCACGGTGGTGCGCACGGCCATGGCGGCCTTCGTGACCGTCTACCGGCGCCGGGCCGCCTTCGTCGAGATCTACCTGCGCGGTCGCGGCAACGCCGCCGTCGCCCGCTTCGGGCGCGCCCACAACATCCGGATCGCCGCGACGCTGCGCGGCTTCGCGCTCGAGCACGGGCTGTGCCGTGACGACCTCAGCCCCGCGGCCGCCGAGCTGGCCGTCGAGGTCGGCGACCGGGTCTTCCAGCTCGCCCACGAGCACGACGCCGACGGCGACGCGCTGCTGGTCGAGGAGGGCGTGCTGATGATGACCGCCTACCTCGAGCGCTACGCCACGACCGCCGGGCTCGAGGGGGTCAGGACGACGGTCGGCTGAGCCGGTCGAGGAAGGCGATCATCAGCGCCTCGCGCATCTCGGGGGTGGCCAGGTCGAGCATCGCGTTGACCTCGGCCATCCGCTCGGGCAGCGCGATCGCGCCGCCGGCCCCGCCGTCACCGGCGAGCCCGGCGGCGACCAGCAGCGCGTCGAGGTCGGCGTCGCCCAGACCGGCCGGGTCCAGGGCGGCGATCACCGCGGCCACCTCGGGGTCCACGCGCACCGGCCCGAAGGCGCGCGCGGCCGCCACCGAGGCGGCCAGGGCCGCGACGAGCTCGTCGACGTGGGCCAGGGTCGCGGCCGAGAACGACAGGTGGATCGTCGCGGGCGCCCCGGCGTAGGACAGCTGCGGCTGCACGTGCCAGCCGCGGGCGGCCATCTCGTCGCAGACGGTGAAGGGGTCGAGGTCGTCGTCGGTGCCGAGCACCAGCAGCGTCGCGTCGGGCGGCGCGACCACCCGCAGCCCGGCCAGCCCGGCCACCGCGGCCACGACCCGGTCGGTCGCCTCCAGGGCCTGCGCGGTCAGCTGCTCGTAGCCCGCGTCTCCGAGCAGCTGCACCACGCTCCACGCACCCGCCAGCGGCCCGCCCGACTTCGTCGACTGCAGCGTCGAGTTCAGCATCGTGTAGCCCGGCCAGCGGGCCGAGGAGAACAGCTGGGGGCGCCGGTGCGCGCTGGTGCGGTGCAGCAGCAGGGAGGTGCCCTTGGGGGCGTAGCCGTACTTGTGCAGGTCGACCGAGACCGAGGTGACGCCCTCGACCGCGAACGACCAGGGCGGCACCTCGCGCCCCAGCCGCGCGGCGTACCCCAGGACCCAGCCGCCGATGCAGGCGTCGACGTGGCAGCGCACCCCGCGGGCCGCGGCGGCGGCCGCCACGGCCGGCACCGGGTCGACGACGCCGTGCGCGTACGACGGCGCGCTGGTCACCACGAGCACCGTGCGCTCGTCGATGGCCGCGGCCATCGCCGCGGGGTCGGCGCGGTGGTCGTCGCCGGTGGGCACCACGACCATCTCGACGCCGAAGTAGTGCGCGGCCTTGTGGAAGGCCGGGTGGGCGGTGTCGGGCAGCACCATCCGGGGCCCGACCACGTCGGGGCGGGAGTCGCGGGCGGACTGCACGGCCAGCAGGCACGACTCGGTGCCGCCGGAGGTGACCGTGCCCACCGCGCCGTCGGGCGCGTCGAGCAGCCGCAGCCCGGCGGCGACCAGGTCGTTCTCCATCTGCAGCAGGCTGGGGAACGCGGTCGGGTCGAGCCCGTTGGACCCGGCGAAGGCGGCCACCGCCTCGCGCGCCACCCGGTCGACCTCGTCGAGGCCGGAGTCGTAGACGTAGGCGAGGGTGCGTCCGCTGTGCACCGGGAGGTCCTGGGACTGCAGGTGCGCCAGCCGCTCGCGGACCTCCGCGGGGGTGCTGGGGGGAGTGCTCGTCGTCGTGCGGGTCACGCGTCCACGTCCTTCGCCTCGATGCGGTACCGGACCAGCCAGACCAGGCTGGCCAGGGTCAGTGCGGCCGGGAGCAGCGAGAAGCCCCAGGTGATGGCCGAGAGGGCCGAGTCGGGCTGCACCACGCCACCGCCCTGGCTGGAGACGTAGCCGCCCAGGGCCAGCACCACCGCGAAGGCGGCCGGGCCCAGCGCCAGCCCGAGGGTCTCGCCGGCCGTCCAGACGCCGGTGTAGACGCCGGCGCGGTTGCTGCCCGTGCGCCGCGCGTCGACCGCCGCCGCGTCGGGCAGCATCGCCAGCGGGAAGACCTGGCAGCCGGCGTAGCCCACCCCGACGAGCGCGACCGCGGCGAAGACCAGCCCCGGCGGCGCGACCCGCGCGGTCGAGGCGAGCAGGGCGCCGCAGGCCAGCACCACGGAGGCGGCCAGGTAGCCGTGCTTCTTGCCGACCCGTGCGCCCAGCCACGACCAGGCGGGGGTCAGCACCAGCGCCGGGCCCACGAAGCAGACGAAGAGGATCGTGGCCGCGCCGTCGCGGCCCAGCACCTCGCCGGCCAGGTAGTCGACCCCGGCGAGCATACAGCCGGTGGCCAGCGCCTGCAGCACGAAGGTGGTCAGCAGCAGCCGGAAGTCACGAGCCGCCGCCACCACGCGCAGCTGCTCGCGCAGCCCTCCCGGGCTCGGCTCGAGCACCGCGGTCGGTGCGCCCCGGGTGCCCCGGTAGGCCGCCAGCGCGCCGGTGGCGATGATCACCGCCATCACCACGCCCATCACCCGGTAGCCGTCGCGCCCGCCGACCAGGTCGCGGATCAGGGGCGCGCTCGCGCCGGCGACCATGATGGTCAGCGCCAGGATCGCCACCCGCCAGGTCATCAGCCGGGTCCGCTCGTCGTACGACGACGTCAGCTCGGCGGGCATCGCGACGTAGGGCACCTGGAAGAACGCGTACGCCGTCGCCGCGGCCAGGAAGCAGACCAGCACCCAGCCGGTCTCGACCACGCGCGAGTCGACGTCGGGGCCGGCGAAGACCAGCGCGAAGGTGGCCGCCAGGGCCAGCCCGGCCCGCAGCAGCCACGGCCGGCGCGGGCCGCGGGGGTCGCGGGTGCGGTCGCTGATGCGGCCCGCGACCGGGTTCAGCACGACGTCCCAGGCCTTGGGCGCGAAGACCACGAAGCCGGCGACCAGGGCGGCGACGCCCAGCTCGTCGGTCAGGTAGGGCAGCAGCATCAGCCCCGGCACGGTGCCGAAGGCGCCGGTGGCCACCGAGCCCGCGCCGTAGCCGAGGCGGACCCGGGTGGGCAGGCGCGTGGGGCTGGTGGCCGTCGACATGCGCCGCACGCTAGCGGCCCGCGAGCCCTCGCGGAGGCGGTTCAGCGCGACAGCGAGCGCGAGCCCCCCGACCCGTAGCGGCGCTGCGGGTTGGCGCCGATCGACTCCCTGGTGGCGGCCGTCCGCCTGGCCGGTGCCTTCTTGGCCGCTGCCCTCTTCGCCGGGGCCTTTCTGGCCGGCGTCACCGTCGGCTCCGCGTCCGGGGTGGACCACTCGGCCACCCACGCGTCGAGCACCCGCCAGGTGGTCTCGCGGGCCGCGCGACCGGTGAGCATGCCGAGGTGGCCGCCGGGCACGATCTCGAAGCGGACGTCGGGCGAGCCGGCGAGCAGCGGCACCAGCGCCTTGACCGCGGGCACCGGGGCGATGCCGTCGGTCGAGCCCCCGAAGACCAGCACCGGCACGTCGATGCGACCCAGGTCGATGGTGCGGTCGTCGAGCTCGAAGGTGCCCGTGCGCAGCACGTTGCCCTTGAGGAAGCGGTGGTAGAGCTGCCCGAAGGTGCGGCCGGGGTAGGCGATCATGCCGGCGGTGAACCGGTCGACGGCCTCGATCTGGGCCAGGAAGTCGGCGTCGTCGAGGTGGGTGGCCAGGGCGAGCGGCTTGGTGACGAGCTTCTGGAACGAGGAGAGCTGGAAGGCCCACTTCACCAGCGGCTTCGGCGCTCCGCCCATCGCCTGGTAGGCCCGGGTGACGGCGCCGCGACCGGCCGTGGGGTTGAGCTGGAGCAGCGGGCGCAGCGGCGCCACGATCGGCACCAACGAGGTGTCGACCGGGGAGCCCAGCACCGTGACCGAGGCGATCGGCAGGTCGGGGGAGTCCGCCGCGGTGAGCATCGAGAAGATGCCGCCCAGGCTCCAGCCGACGACGTGCACCGGCCGCCCGCCGGCGTGGGCCGAGGTCTCACGGATGGCGGAGGGGACCACCTCGTCGACCCAGTGCTCGAGCCCGAGGTTGCGGTTGCGGAAGGACACCTCGCCGTACTCCACGAGGTAGGTGGGCCGGCCCCCGGTCACGAAGTGCTGCACCAGCGAGCACCCGCGGCGCAGGTCGTAGCAGGTCGAGGGCGCCGCCAGCGGGGTCACCAGCAGCACCGGGTCGCCGACCTGCTTGGTCGTGGCCGCCGGCCGGTAGTGGTAGACCTCGCGCAGCTCGCCGTCGTCGATCAGCGTGCGCGGCATCGGGCGCAGGTCGGCGATGCCGCCGTACAGCACCTTGTGCGCCACGTTGCTGGCCGCCGACACCACCTGGTCGGGCTTGGGGATCAGGTCCACGATCCACCTCCTGCCCCGCAAACTACCCCGGCACCCGTGAGTTACGGGTGGCCCGCGCCACCCCTGCCCGCCAGGGCCGGGCGGAGGGGCGGGACGGCGGGTCAGGAGCGGCGGGCCGGGCGGACCGCCTTGCCGTGGGTGCCGACGTCGGAGAGCTCGGTCATGAACGAGTCGGCCCACGCGGCCACGTCGTGCTGGGTCACCGTGCGCCGCATCGCCCTCATCCGGCGCGTGGTCTCCTTCGACTCCGCCCGGTAGGCCTCGAGCAGCGCGCTCTTCATGCCGTTGATGTCGTAGGGGTTGACCAGCCAGGCCTGGCGCAGCTCGTCGGCGGCGCCGGCGAACTCCGAGAGCACCAGCGCGCCGTCGTCGTTGAAGCGGCAGGCGACGTACTCCTTGGCGACCAGGTTCATGCCGTCGCGGTAGGGCGTGACGACCATGACGTCGGCGGCGCGGTAGAGCGCCGCCATCTCCTCGCGCGGGTAGGAGGAGTGCAGGTAGGAGATGGCCGGGCGGCCGATGCGGCCCAGGTCGCCGTTGATGCGCCCCACGAGCCGGTCGATCTCGTCGCGCAGGATGCGGTACTGCTCGACCTGCTCGCGGCTGGGCACCGCGACCTGCACGAAGACGGCGTCCTCGACGTCGAAGTGGCCGTCGTCGATGAGCTCGCTGAAGGCCCGCAGCCGCGCGAAGATGCCCTTGGTGTAGTCGAGGCGGTCGATGCCCAGGAAGATCTTGCGCGGGTTGCCCAGCGCCTCCCGGATCTCCCTCGAGCGCTCGGCGACCGGCTCCGAGCGCGCCATCTCCTCGAAGCCGGCGGCGTCGATCGAGATCGGGAACGGCCGCGCCCGCACGGTGCGCCCGTCGGGCAGGTAGACCAGGTCGCGGTGGGTCTTGTGGCCGACCCGCTGGCGCACCAGCCGCACGAAGTTCTGCGCGCCACCGGGCATCTGGAAGCCGACCAGGTCGGCGCCGAGCAGGCCCTCGAGGATCTGCCGGCGCCAGGGCAGCTGCTGGAAGAGCTCGCCGGGCGGGAAGGGGATGTGCAGGTAGAAGCCGATGCGCAGGTCGGGGCGCAGGTCGCGCAGCATCTGCGGCACCAGCTGCAGCTGGTAGTCGTGCACCCACACCGTGGCGCCCTCGTTGGCCAGCGACGTGGCCTTCTCCGCGAAGCGCTGGTTGACCGAGACGTAGGAGTCCCACCACTCCCGGTGGAACTCCGGCTTGGCGACCAGGTCGTGGTAGAGCGGCCACAGGGTGCCGTTGGAGAAGCCCTCGTAGAACCCCTCGATGTCGGCCTGGCTCATCGTCATCGGCACCAGCTCGAGCCCGTCGTGCTCGAACGGCTCGAGGTCCTGGTCGGTGCCGCCGGGCCAGCCGATCCACACGCCGTGGTTGGCGCGCATCACCGGCTCGATGGCCGTCACCAGGCCGCCGGGGGAGGTGCGCCACCCCTTGGAGCCGTCGGGCAGCGCCACGCGGTCCACGGGCAGGCGGTTGGCGACGATCACGAGGTCGTAGGACGCGGGGGAGGGCACGGCCCGACCCTAGTCACCCGTGCCAGCCCCGCGCGTCGTCCGGTGGGGTGGTGGTGAGGTGTCGGGCCGGCCCCACCCGGGTTGTCGGGCTGGCAGGATCGTGACCGGCGCCCGAGCAGGGTTGCCTGGAGACCATGACCACCCAGACCACCAGCGAGATCCCGAGCCCGCCACCCATGTCGTACGACGCCCCCGCACCGCCGGCCCGGCCCGGACCCGGGCGGCGGCTGCTCCTGGACTCGGCGTACGCGCTGAGCGCCTTCTTCGTGGCGCTGCCGGCCTTCGTGCTCGCAGTCGTGCTGCTCTCCGCCGGCCTGGGCCTCGTGCTCGTCGTCGGCGGAGTGCTGCTGCTGAGCCTGGCGACCCAGGTCGCGCGCGGCGTGGCGCACCTGGAGCGCCACCGGCTGCGCACGCTGCAGCGGCGCCCGGCCCCCGCGCCGGTGCACCTGGCGCCGCTCCCATCGGCCGGCTTCTGGCGGCGGATGCTCACGCCGCTGCGCGACCCGCAGTCGTGGCTCGACGTGGCCTGGTCGCTGGTCGGGCTGGTCACCGGCACGCTCGCCTTCGCCGTGACGATCGCCTGGTGGGGGGTCGCCCTGGGCGGGCTGACCTACTGGGCCTGGCAGGGGTTCCTCCCCGACTCCGACGACGACCAGGGGCTGGCCGAGCTCCTGGGGCTGGGCGAGGGCAGGCTCGCCGAGAGCCTGCTCCAGCTGGTGCTGGGCGTGGTGGCGCTGCTCACCCTGCCGCTGGTGGTGCGGCTGGTAGCGCTGGTGCACGGCGGCACGGCCGCGCTGCTGCTGTGCGGCCGCGCCGAGCTGCAGTCGCAGGTGCGCCGGGTCGAGGGTGGTCGCGACGCCGCTCGGAAGGCCGAGGCCCAGGCGCTGCGCCGGCTCGAGCGCGACATCCACGACGGCCCGCAGCAGCGCCTGGTGCGGCTCGGCATGGACCTGGCGCGGGCCCGTCGCCAGCTGGAGCGCGATCCCGACCGGGTGCCCGAGATCCTCGACGGCGCGCTGGTGCAGGCCCGCGAGGCCGTGGAGGAGCTGCGCTCGCTCTCGCGCGGCATCGCCCCGCCGCTGCTGGTCGACCGCGGGCTGGCGGCCGCGCTGGCCGAGCTGGTCGAGCTCAGCGGCGTGCCGGTCGCGGCCGATGTGCGGCTGCCCGGCGACCTGGCCCTGGCCCCGCACGTCGAGACCGCGGTCTACTTCGTGTGCGCCGAGGCGCTGACCAACGTCAACAAGCACAGCGGCGCCGCCCGGGCGCGGCTGCTGGTGCACGCCGACGACGAGGCGGTGGAGGTGCTGGTGCACGACGACGGGACCGGCGGGGCCCACGTGTCCAAGGGCCTGGGCCTGGCCGGCCTGCAGCAGCGGCTGGCCGGGGTCGACGGCGAGCTGGCGGTGCGCTCGCCGGTGGGCGGCCCGACCGAGGTGCGCGCCCGCGTGCCCCGGGGGCGGCCCGCGGCGGGGGAGGCCGGCCCGTGAGGATCGTGCTGGCCGACGACTCGCTGCTGCTGCGCCAGGGCATGCAGCTGCTTCTGGCCGAGGAGGGCCACGAGGTCGTCGCCGCGGTGGGCGACGGGCCCGCGTTCGTCGCGGCGCTGCTCGAGCACCGGCCCGACCTCGGGGTCGTCGACGTGCGGATGCCCCCGACCCACACCGACGAGGGCCTGCGTGCCGCGGTGCAGGCACGTCGCTCCTGGCCCGGGGCGCGGGTGCTGGTGCTCTCCCAGTACGTCGAGGTCTCCTACGCCGACGAGCTGCTCGGCCCGGGCGAGGAGGGGGTGGGCTACCTGCTCAAGGACCGGGTCAGCGACCTCGACGACTTCCTGGCCGCGCTGGCCACGGTGGCCACCGGTGGCACCGTGCTCGACCCGATGGTCGTGCGCCAGCTGATGGGCCGGCGGCGCGACCCGCTGGCCGGGCTCACCGTCCGCGAGCGCGAGGTGCTGGCGCTCATGGCCGAGGGCCGGTCCAACGCCTCGGTGGCGGCCGCGCTCGTGGTCAGCTTGGGCGCGGTCGAGAAGCACACGCAGCGGATCTTCGCCAAGCTCGGCCTGCACGCCGACGAGGCCGCCCACCGGCGGGTGCAGGCGGTCGTGCGCTACCTGCAGGCCGGCTGAGCGGGCCGCCCGCAAGCCGCCCGCAAGCCGCCCGCAAGCAGCTCAGTCGTCGGCGGGGTAGCGCACCCCGACCTGGCGGCGTACGTCGTCGAGCTGGCGCATCAGGGTGAGCGTCTGGGAGTGCGGCACCAGCGGGCTCTCGCGCAGCCCCTCGCGCACGCAGCGGCTGACCTCGGCGACCTCGTGTGCGTAGCCGGAGCCGACCACCGGCTCGGCACCGCGGATGTGCAGCGGCTCCTCGCTGCCGCTCTCGTCGTTGGTGGAGCCGTCGGCGAACGGCGTGAAGACCGCCTCGTCGGGGTGGTGGAACTGCCCGCGCAGCTCGATGCGCCCGCGGTCGGTGGCGATGGCGGCCGAGCGGTCCGACCAGGAGGTCATCGAGGCGCTCAGCGTGGCGAGGACGCCGTCGGGGTAGCGGCCCAGCACCGCCACGTCGAGGTCGATGCCGGTGGGCGAGAGCACCGCGTCGGCCTGCAGGCGCTCGGCCTCGCCCAGCAGCAGGTGGGCGAAGGTGAGCGGGTAGATCCCCATGTCCAGCAGCGCCCCGGCGCCCAGGGCGGGGTCGAGGAGGCGGTCGTCGGGCAGGGCGTCGACGCGGAAGCCCAGCTCGGCGCGCAGGGTGCGCGGCCTGCCCAGCTCGCCGGAGGCCAGCCGGTCGCGCAGCTCGCGCACGACCGGGTGGCAGGCGGTCCACATCGCCTCCATCAGGAAGCGGTCGTGGTGGCGGGCCAGTGCCACCATCTCCTCGGCCTGGGCGGCGGTGAGGGTGACGGGCTTCTCGACCATGACGTGCTTGCCGGCCTCGAGCGCCATCCGGACGTGCTCGAGGTGCAGCGCGTGCGGGGAGGCGACGTAGACGACGTCGACGCCCTCGTCGGCGACCAGGTCGGCGTACGACGCGTGGGCCCGCGCCCCGGGGGCGTGCTCGGCGACGAACGCCTGCGCCGACTCGAGCCGGCGCGCCCCGACGGCGACCAGCTCCGAGCCCGGCACCAGCGCCAGGTCGGCGGCGACCTTGCGCGCGATCTTGCCCGTGGTGAGGAAGCCCCACCGCACCGTCTGCTGCTCACTCGTCATGCGCCCCACCCTAGGGACCCCTCGGGTGCCCGCGGGCGCGCGCCGGACACGCCTCGCGGTAATGACACGGGTGTAGTTCGGTGGTCTACGATGAGCAGCAGCCCACCCACCTCGTCAGCCCAGTCCGGAGATGCCGCATGGAGCCCCAGCGGGACGCCGCCCACGCCCAGCCCGTCACCGAGGGTCCGCTGCTCAGCGAGCGCGACAGCGAGATCCTGGCCTTCGAGCGCCAGTGGTGGAAGTACGCGGGCGCCAAGGAGAGCGCGGTGCGGGAGAAGTTCGACATGAGCTCCACGCGCTACTACCAGGTCCTCAACGCCCTCATCGACAAGCCGGAGGCCCTCGAGGCCGACCCGCTGCTGGTGCGCCGCCTGCGCCGCCTGCGCGCCGCCCGCCAGCGCCAGCGCTCCGCCCGCCGCCTGGGCTTCGAGGTCTGAGCGCCGTGGCCCCCCACCAGCGTCCCCGCACCGAGCGCGGCACCGTGCTGCCCTCGCCCGTGGTGATCCTCTCGGTCATCGCCGTGGCGATGGCCGCCTTCGCCTTCGTGGCCACCCAGGGCTCCGAGCCCACCGAGCGCGAGATCACCCCCGCGGCCCGGGAGGCGGTGCCCGACCAGGAGCCGGAGGTCGAGGAGAGCGAGCCGGCGAAGCCGAAGCCGACCAAGAAGCCCGCCCCGGCCATCAAGCGCGGCGAGGTCTACGTCGAGGTCTACAACAACTCCTCGGTGACCGGCCTGGCCGGCCGGGTCGCCCAGCGCGCCACCGGTGCCGGGTGGCAGGTGGTCGGCGAGGACAACTGGTACGGCACCGTGCCCGCGACCACCGTCTACCACCCGCCCAAGCTCGAGCGCGCCGCCAAGCTCCTGGCCCTCGACCTGGGCATCGACCGCACCCTGCAGGCCACCGGTGCGATGAAGCTCGACCGGCTGACGCTGATCCTGACCGGCGAGCTCGACTGAGCCTCGCGATGGAGTTCGTCTCCGCCGCGGCCGAGGGCCGGTACGCCGCCCTGGTGCGCGCCGCCGCCGAGAGCGTCGTGGGCCTCGACTTCGACGGCACCCTGTCGCCGATCGTCGACGACCCCGAGCAGGCGCACATCCACCCCGACGCGGCCGACGTGCTGGTCGCCCTGGCCGCGCAGGTGCGGGCGGTCGCCGTCGTCACCGGACGCCCGGCCCGCCAGGCGCTCGACCTGGGCGGCCTCGAGGAGGTCGCCGACGCGGTGCACGCCGCCGGCAAGGACCTCTACGTCTTCGGCCAGTACGGCAACGAGCGGTGGTCCTCCGACCAGCGGCGCATCGTCTCGCCGCGCCCGCCCGCGGGCCTGGCCAGCTTCGAGCGCGAGCTGCCCCGGGTGCTGCGCGAGGCCGGTGCCGCCGAGGCGTGGATCGAGGACAAGGGCCTGGCGGTGGCGGTGCACACCCGCCGGCTGCCCGAGCCCACCGCGGCGTTCGAGCGGCTCGAGGGCCCGGTCGGGGAGCTCGCGAGGGCCCACGACCTGGTGGTCGAGCCCGGCCGTCACGTGCTCGAGGTGCGCTCCCCGGGGATGCACAAGGGCCAGGCGGTCGACACCCTGGTCGAGCTGACCGGAGCGGCCGGCTTCCTCTTCGCCGGTGACGACCTCGGTGATGTCGAGGCCTTCGAGGCGGTGAGCGCCCACGGCCGGCGCGGGGCGGCCACCCTGCTGGTCGCCGTCGCCTCCGAGGAGCAGCAGGCCCTCGCCGCGCGCGCCGACGTGCTCGTCTCCGGGCCCGACGAGGTGCTCGAGCTGCTGCGCACCTTCGCCGCCGACGCCGAGGCCCTGCGCGCCTGAGCCGCCCCGGGGCGCCCACCCACCTCGGCGTCCGCATCCTGGATGCCCGGCTCGCATGTCGAGACGGCGACGGCGTACAGTGGCGCTCGCTCATCAAGAGGGACTGAGGGAACGGCCCGTCGACGTCCCGGCAACCGCCACGATCCTCCGCCCACCAGGGCGTCCGCCCCCCTGCGGACCACCTGCGCCAGCGGTTCGTGGAAACGGTGCTACATCCGGCCCGGTGCGAGAGACGCCCGGGGAAGATGAGGAGGAGGACTTCATGAGCGCTGTCATCACCGAGAAGCCCACCCTGCGCGAGGGTGCGTTCGGCCACGCCACCGGGCTGGTCTGCCGCGAGTGCGGTCACCAGGTCGAGCTCGGCCCGCACTACGCCTGCACCGAGTGCTTCGGCCCGCTGGAGGTCGCCTACGACTTCCCCGCGGTGACCCGCGAGGAGATCGAGGCCGGCCCCAGCAACATCTGGCGCTACAAGGCGCTGCTGCCGGTGCCCGACGACATCGAGCAGAGCCCCAACACCGAGCCCGGCTTCACCCGCCTCCTGGAGGCCCGCAACCTGGCCGCCGAGCTGGGCCTGACGAAGCTGTGGGTCAAGGACGACTCGACCAACCCCACCAACTCCTTCAAGGACCGGGTGGTGGCCTGCGCGCTGAGCGCCGCCGTCGAGCTCAAGGCCAAGGTGTTCGCGTGTCCGAGCACCGGCAACCTGGCCAACGCGGTCGCCGCCGCCGGCGCCCGGGCCGGGATCAAGACGGTGGTCTTCATCCCCAGCAACCTCGAGAAGCCCAAGCAGGTGAACTCGGCGGTCTACACCGACTCGCTGGTCGCCGTCGACGGCAACTACGACGACGTCAACAAGCTCGCCTCCGAGATCGCCGGCGAGGAGGAGGGCTGGGCGTTCGTCAACGTCAACGTGCGTCCCTTCTACGCCGAGGGCTCCAAGACGCTGGGCTACGAGATCGCCGAGCAGCTCGGCTGGCGCCTGCCCGACCAGGTCGTCATCCCCGTCGCCTCCGGCTCGCAGCTGACGAAGGTGCACAAGGCCTTCCGCGAGCTGGTGAGCCTGGGCCTGGTCGAGGACAAGCCGGTGCGCATCTTCGGTGCCCAGGCCTCCGGCTGCTCCCCGGTCTCGACCGCCTACAAGGGCGGGGTCGACGCCATCCGACCGGTCAAGCCCGACACGATCGCCAAGAGCCTGGCGATCGGCAACCCCGCCGACGGCATCTACGTGCTCGACATCTGCCGCGAGACCGGCGGCGCGGTCGAGGACATCGACGACGACGCCGTGCGCGAGGGCATCCTCCTGCTGGCCCGCACCGAGGGCATCTTCACCGAGACCGCCGGCGGCACGACCGTGGGCGTGCTGAAGAAGCTCGTCGAGACCGGCCAGCTCGACACCTCGCTCGAGACGGTGGTCATCAACACCGGCATGGGCCTGAAGACCCTCGACGCCGTGGCCGACTCCGTGGGCCCCGCGGCGACCATCGCCCCGTCGTACGCCGCCTTCGCGGCGACCGGCATCGCCTGAGGCAGGAGCAGCACAGATGAGCGTGTCCGTCCGGATCCCCACCATCCTGCGCACCTACACCGGCGGCGAGAGCGAGGTGCCGGCCTCCGGCGCGACGCTGGGCGAGGTCCTCGACGACCTCGAGTCGCGCCACCCCGGCATCCGCTCGCGCATCCTCGACGACAACGGCGCGCTGCGCCGCTTCGTCAACGTCTACGTCGGCAACGACGACGTGCGCTTCCTCGAGGACCTGGCCACCCCCACCCCCGACGGGGTGCAGGTCTCGGTCATCCCGGCCGTGGCGGGCGGCTGCTGAGTGGCCCGCGCCATGCGCGAGACCCGCCTGGTGGAGGTCGCCGAGATCCCGGCGGCGCCGGCACGCTTCACCAACGGCGTCGACCTGGCGATCACCCCCGAGCAGCTCTTCGAGGTGCTGGCCGACGCCGAGGCCTGGCCGCACTGGGCCACCGCGATCACGAAGGTGACCTGGACCAGCCCGGGTGCGGCCGAGGGCGACATCGCCGTGGGCGCGACCCGCACCGTCGAGATGCAGGGCGGGATCGTGGGCGAGGAGGTCTTCCTCGACTGGGACCCGCCGCGCACGATGGCCTTCTGCTTCACCCGCACCAACGCCCCGGGCATGGCCGCCTTCGGCGAGCACTACCTGGTCGTGCCCACGCCCGAGGGCTGCCGGCTGACCTGGACGCTGTCGATGTGGCCGACCGGTGCCCAGCGCTGGCTCCTCAAGCTCCTCGCGCCGGTCCTCGACATCACCTTCTCCTCCTTCCTCAAGAAGCTGCGCCGCTACACCGAGGGCCGCTTCGCCTGAGCGGCACGGCCGGCAGGTCGTCACGCGGCGTCGGCCTGGGACTCACCCGGGGTTCACGTGCCTGCGCTGTGGTGGGCCGGTGAGCCGCCGCCTGATCGTCCCCGCCGTCGTCCTGGGCGCCAGCGCCGGCGTCGCGTCGTACGCCGTGCGCGGGCTGCTGGCCCGCCAGGCCGCGGTCGCCCGCCGCCTGATCGGCAAGCCGCTGGGCGAGCAGGCGCCGCACGCCGACCGGGTCTGGAAGCGCGCCTACGGCGACCCCCTCGACCTGCTCCTGCTCGGCGACTCGATCGCGGCGGGGCTGGGCGCCGAGCGGCGCAAGGACACCCTCGGCGGCCGGCTCAGCAAGGGGCTGGCCAAGCACCTGCAGCGCGGGGTGCGGCTGCGCACCGCCGCGGTGGTCGGCGCCGAGAGCTCGACGCTGGGTGCCCAGCTCGACACGCTGCCGCGCGGCTACCGCGCCGACGTCGCCGTGGTCGTGGTGGGCGGCAACGACGTGACCCACCGGGTGCCGGTCGCCGAGGCCGCGGGCCACCTGGCCGAGGCCGTCGCCCGCCTGCGAGCCCAGGGCACCGAGGTGGTCGTGGGCACCTGTCCCGACCTGGGCGCGCTGCGCCCGGTGCCGCAGCCGCTGCGCCGCCTCGGGTCGCTCGCCTCGCGCCAGCTCGCGCGGGCCCAGGAGGAGGCGGCGGTGCAGGCCGGTGCGCACGCCGTGTCGCTCGCCGAGGTGGTCGGGCCGTTCTTCGTCACCGACCCCGACGCGATGTTCAGCCTCGACCGCTTCCACCCCAGCGCGCTGGGCTACCGGCGCACCGCCGAGGCGCTGCTGCCCTCGCTGCTGACCGCCGTCGGCGAGCACGACCGGGTGCCCCACGGGCACCGGCTGCCACGTTTGCACTCGACCCGGGCGAGTGCTAAACATGAGGCTGGCAGTCTCCTCATGAGAGTGCCAGACATCCCCGGTCCGGGGAGTTGAGGTCAGCAGCGTCGGCGGGAAGGGTCCGCCGGTTCGGCCTGGCCGTCCGTCGCGGGCAACGAACCGGTCCGTCCAGCTCTTGATTGCGAAGGATCGCAGCAGATATGCCGAAGCTGATTGCATTCGACGAGGAGGCCCGGCGCGGCCTCGAGCGTGGCATGAACACGCTCGCCGACGCCGTGAAGGTCACCCTCGGTCCCAAGGGCCGCAACGTCGTGCTCGAGAAGAAGTGGGGCGCCCCCACGATCACCAACGACGGTGTGAGCATCGCCAAGGAGATCGAGCTCGAGGACCCGTACGAGAAGATCGGTGCCGAGCTCGTCAAGGAGGTCGCCAAGAAGACCGACGACGTCGCGGGCGACGGCACCACCACCGCCACCGTGCTGGCCCAGGCGATGGTCCGCGAGGGCCTGCGCAACGTGGCCGCCGGTGCCAACCCGATGAGCCTCAAGCGCGGCATCGAGGCCGCTGTCGCCTCGGTGTCGGAGTCGCTGTCGAGCATGGCCATCGACATCGAGACCAAGGACCAGATCGCCGCCACCGCGTCGATCTCGGCCGCGGACTCGACCGTCGGCGAGATCATCGCCGAGGCGATGGACAAGGTCGGCAAGGAAGGCGTCATCACCGTCGAGGAGTCGAACACCTTCGGGCTCGACCTCGAGCTCACCGAGGGCATGCGCTTCGACAAGGGCTACATCTCGGCGTACTTCGCCACCGACATGGAGCGCATGGAGGCCGTCCTCGAGGACGCCTACGTGCTGATCGCCAACCAGAAGGTCTCGAACGTCAAGGACCTGCTGCCGATCCTCGAGAAGGTCATGCAGTCGGGCAAGCCCCTGCTGATCATCGCCGAGGACACCGACGGCGAGGCCCTGTCCACCCTGGTCGTCAACAAGATCCGTGGCACCTTCAAGTCCGTGGCCGTCAAGGCCCCCGGCTTCGGTGACCGCCGCAAGGCCATGCTGCAGGACATCGCGATCCTGACCGGTGGCCAGGTCATCTCCGAGGAGGTCGGCCTCAAGCTGGAGACCACCGGTCTCGAGCTGCTCGGCCAGGCCCGCAAGGTCGTCATCACCAAGGACGAGACCACGATCGTCGAGGGCGCCGGTGACGCCGCCCAGATCGAGGGCCGGGTCAACCAGATCCGCGCCGAGATCGAGAACTCCGACTCCGACTACGACCGCGAGAAGCTCCAGGAGCGCCTCGCCAAGCTGGCCGGCGGCGTGGCCGTCATCAAGGTCGGCGCGGCCACCGAGGTCGAGCTCAAGGAGCGCAAGCACCGCATCGAGGACGCCGTTCGCAACGCGAAGGCGGCCGTCGAGGAGGGCATCGTCGCCGGAGGCGGCGTGGCGCTCGTGCAGGCCTCGGCCACCGCGTTCGACAAGCTCGAGCTCGAGGGCGACGAGGCGACCGGTGCCAACATCGTGCGCGTCGCGACCGAGGCCCCGCTCAAGCAGATCGCCATCAACGCCGGCCTCGAGGGCGGCGTCGTGGCGGAGAAGGTGCGCAACCTGACCCCCGGTCACGGGCTCAACGCGGCCACCGGCGAGTACGTCGACATGATCGCCTCGGGCATCATCGACCCCGCCAAGGTGACCCGCAGCGCGCTGCAGAACGCCGCCTCCATCGCGGCGCTCTTCCTCACCACCGAGGCCGTCGTGGCCGACAAGCCGGAGAAGGCGCCCGCGATGCCGGGCGGCGACGGCGGCATGGGTGGCATGGGCGGCATGGACTTCTGATCCAGCCCCACCCGTAGCACCCAGCACGACCACAGCACGACCACAGCAGGGCCCCCCCCTCCGGGCGGGGGCCCTGCCTGCGTGCGGGGCCGGGGCGCGGACGTCATGCGTCGCGCAGCGACGGACGTCCCGACCGCATGACCTTCGTGGGACGACGTTTGGGGCGGGCACGCATGCGGCAGGCTGGGGCCGTGTCCGAGACCCCCCGCTCCGCCGACAGCCCCGCGACCGTCACCAGCTCGGGCCGCGGCCCCCTGACCTGGTTGGTCGCGGGGCTCGCGGTCGTGGTGATCGCGGTGGTCGGCGCGGTCGCGCTGCTCGGCGGCGACGACGCCGAGGTGCCGCTGGCCGAGGACACCACCACGGGCAGCGGCGCCGGGGCCGGCGACGAGGCCCAGGAGGCCGACGAGGCCGAGCCCACGGTGACCCGCCTCGACCAGGGCCAGGAGACCGGGCGCTGCATGCGCCCCACCGCCGAGGCGCTGGCCGAGCAGCCGCTGGCCCTCGAGGGCACCGTGGTCGGCATCGACGACGGCCTGGCGGTGCTCGAGCCCGTCGAGTTCTACGCCGGCCGGGCCACCGACCGCGTGGAGGTGGTGGCCCCGAGCGAGAGCGAGCAGGCGCTCATCGAGGGGGTCGCCCTCGAGGAGGGGGCTCGCTACCTGCTCGCCGCGGCCGACGGGCGACTGCTGGGGTGCGGCCTGAGCGGGCCCGCCGAGCCCGGGCTCGCCGAGATGTACGCCGAGGCGTTCAACCGCTGACGCGCCACCGCGGGTGCGGCACAGTGGGGGCGTGCAGACCACCGGACTCCTCCTCGCCGCCGGCGCCGGGCGCCGGATGGGCACCCCCAAGGCCCTGGTCGCCGACGAGCGCGGAGCCTGGCTGACCCGGGCCGTCGCGCTGCTGCGCGACGGCGGCTGCGACAGCGTCACCGTGGTACTCGGCGCCGCGGCCGACGACGCCCGGCGCCTCCTCGACGCCGCACCGGCCGACCAGCACGTCGGCGTCGGCGTCGTGGTCGCCGCCGACTGGGCCCAGGGCATGGGCGCCTCCCTCGGGGCCGGTCTGGCCGCGCTCGAGGAGTCGGCGGCCGACGCCGCCCTGGTCACGCTCGTCGACCTGCCCGACCTGGTGCCCGAGGTGGTGCGCCGGGTCCGCGCCGGCGGCGAGGGGCCCGCGGCGCTCGCGCGGGCGGCGTACGACGGCGTGCCGGGGCACCCGGTGCTCCTCGGGCGCGAGCACTGGGCGGGGGTGCGCGCCAGCGCGGTGGGCGACCAGGGCGCGCGCGACTACCTGGCCGCCAGGCCGGTGCGGCTCGTCGAGTGCGGCGACCTGGCCACCGGCCACGACGTCGACGCCCCGCGCTGAGCCAGGACCTCAGGCGCGACGGATCCGGATCGGCCCCTTGGCCGTCGACGGGTCGACCACGCGCCCGCCCTGGGTGACCTCGACCTCGCCCGCGGCCACCAGGCGGCGGGCGGCCCGGCGGGCCGGCTCCATCAGCTCGCGCCACGCCTCCCCGTCGTCCCCTGCGTCCCCGTCGCCGCCCCCGCCGCCGACGGCGCGCGCGGCCTCGGAGGGGCAGATGGTGCTGGCGCGGGAGCGGGCCGCGAGCAGGTCGAGGATGCTGGCCTCGAGCGCCCGGTCGGTGTCGGTGACGCCGTGGCGCCGGCAGGGCGTGGAGCAGTAGCGCACCTGCTCCCAGTCGCGCTCCCACTTCTTGCGCCACTCGATCGTGCGCCCGCACGAGACGCAGGTCCTCGGCTCGGGGGTGCTGGCACGGCTCACCGGTCCAGTCTGTGCGGGGCGTCCAACCGGCGGCCAACGACCTGCTGGCTAGCCTGGCCGCATGGAGCTCCCCGAGGTGCCCGATGCCGCCGACGTCGCGGCGCGCCTGCGCGAGACCGGCTACCTCTGCGACGCCGACCTGGCCACGGTGGTCTTCCTCGCGCTGCGGATGCAGCGGCCGCTGCTGCTCGAGGGCGAGCCCGGCACCGGCAAGACCGCGCTCGCCGAGGCGCTGGCGGCCACCCTCGACCTGCCGCTGGTGCGGCTGCAGTGCTACGAGGGGATCGACGCGACCCAGGCGCTCTACGACTGGGACTTCCCCCGCCAGGTGCTCCACCTGCGCGCCCTCGAGGCCGCCGGCGGCGATGTCGACGCCGAGGGCGCCGAGAAGAGCCTGTACGACGAGCGGTTCCTGCTCGCCCGCCCGGTCCTGGCCGCGCTGCAGCAGGCCCCGGCGGTGCTGCTGGTCGACGAGGTCGACCGCGCCGACGACGAGTTCGAGGCGTTCCTGCTCGAGGTGCTCTCGACCTACCAGGTCTCGATCCCCGAGCTGGGCACGGTGCGGGCGACCACCCCGCCGGTGGTGGTGCTGACCTCGAACCGCACCCGCGAGCTGCACGACGCGCTCAAGCGTCGCTGCCTCTACCACTGGATCGACCACCCGGGCCTCGAGCGCGAGGTCGAGGTGGTGCGCACCCGCGCACCCGAGGTCTCCGAGACGCTGGCCCGCCAGGTCGTCGCCGTCGTCCAGCAGCTGCGCACCGGCACCGCCGCCGGCCCTCTGCAGAAGCCGCCGGGGGTCGCGGAGACCCTCGACTGGGCCCGCGCCCTGCACCACCTCGGCGCCACCGAGGTCGACCTGGCCACGGCCGCGCGCACGGTGGGCGCGCTGGTGAAGTACCGCGAGGACGCCGACCGGGTGCGCCAGGCGCTCGACCGGATCCTCACCCCATGAGCACCGTGAGCACCGCGGCCCACGCCCCCGACGAGCTGCTGCTCGGCTTCACCCACGCGCTGCGCGCGGCCGGCGTCGGGGTCACCCACGACCGCGGTGCCTCCTTCCTGGCCGCGACCGCCCTGGTGGGCCTGGGCGACGTGGCCGCGGTGCGCGCCGCGGGCCGCTCGACGCTGTGCGCGGGTCCCGACGACCTCGAGCGCTTCGACCAGGTCTTCGCGGCCTGGTTCGACCCCCGCGGCGAGCTGCCCCGCACTCGCCCCGCGCCTGCCGGCGCACCCGCCCCGGCGCTGCTGCCCGAGAGCGACGCGGGCGCCGGCGGCGAGGGCGGCGACGACGAGGAGGTGGTGCGCGCCATGGCCTCCGACGTCGAGGTGCTGCGCCACCGCGACGTGGCCGCGCTGAGCCCGGGCGAGAAGGCGCGGCTCGCCGACATGTTCGCCTCGCTGGCCGTGCGCGCGCCGCTGCGGCGCACCTCGCGCCACGAGCGGTGGCGCCGCGGCGACGTCGACGCGGCGCGCACCGTGCGCGCCAGCCTGCGCCGGATGGGCGAGCCCGCCGAGATCGCCTGGCGCCGGCGCAGCGTGCGCCCGCGCCGGGTGGTGCTGCTGGTCGACGTGTCGGGCTCGATGAGCGGGTACGCCGACGCGCTGCTGCGCCTCGCGCACCGGCTCACCCACGCGCTGCCGGGCTCCCGCGTGGAGACCTTCACCCTCGGCACCCGTCTGACCCACCTGACCCGGCCGCTGCGCCTGCGCGACGCCGACCGGGCGCTCGTCGCGGCCGGCGAGGCGGTGCCCGACTGGTCGGGCGGCACCCGGCTGGGCGAGTCGCTCGGCGCCTTCCTCGACCGGTGGGGCCGCCGCGGGGCGGCCCGCGGCGCCGTCGTGGTGGTCTTCAGCGACGGCTGGGAGCGCGGCGACCCCGCGCTGCTGGCCGAGCAGGTCGCCCGTCTGCAGCGGGTGGCCCACCGCGTGGTGTGGGTCAACCCGCACCGCGGCAAGGCCGGCTACGAGCCGGTGCAGCAGGGCGTGCTGGCGGTCCTGCCGCACGTCGACGACTTCGTGGCCGGGCACTCGCTGGCCACCTACGCCGAGCTCTGCGAGGTGATCGCCCGTGCGTGACGTGCTGCCCGAGCTGATGAGGTGGTGGGAGGCCGGCGAGACGGTCGGCGTGGCCACCGTCGTGGCGACCTTCCGCTCCGCGCCCCGCCCGCCGGGCGCCTCGATGCTGGTGGGCCCCGACGAGACCGCGGTCGGCTCGGTCTCCGGCGGCTGCGTCGAGGGCGCCGTCTACGAGCAGGCCCAGGAGGTCGTCGCGGGCGGCATCCCCGTGCTCGAGCGCTACGGCGTCTCCGACGACGACGCCTTCGCCGTCGGGCTGACCTGCGGGGGCATCCTCGACGTGTGGGTCGAGCGGGTCTCGCGCGAGACCTTCCCCGAGCTGGGGGCGCTCGCGGCCGACGTCGAGGCCGGGCTCCCCGTGGCCCTCGCGACCGTCATCGACCACCCCGACCCCGCCTGGCGCGGGCGACGCATCGTCGTACGCCCCGAGGAGGAGCCGGTCGCGGGGTCGATCGGCTCGCCGCGCGCCGACGCCGCGGTGCACGACGACGCGCTCGGGCTGCTGGCCAGCGGCACCAGCGCGACGCTGTCCTACGGCCCCGACGGCGAGCGGCGTGGCGAGGGGATGCGGGTCTTCGTGTGGGCCTTCGCCCCCAAGCCGCGGATGCTGGTCTTCGGCGCGATCGACTTCGCCGCCGCCGTCGCCCGCGTCGGCAGCTTCCTGGGCTACCACGTCACGGTCTGCGACGCCCGGCCCGTCTTCGCCACCACCAGCCGCTTCCCCGACGCCGACGAGGTCGTGGTCGACTGGCCGCACCGCTACCTGGCCGCCGAGCAGGAGGCCGGGCGCATCGACCAGCGCACCGTGCTCGCGGTGCTCACGCACGACCCGAAGTTCGACGTGCCGCTCCTCGAGGTCGCCCTGCGCCTGCCCGAGGTCGCCTACGTCGGGGCGATGGGCTCGCGCCGCACCCACGACGACCGGCTCGAGCGGCTGCGCGCCGCCGGCCTCACCGACGCCGAGCTCGATCGGCTCTCCAGCCCGATCGGCCTCGACCTCGGCGCCCGCACCCCGGAGGAGACCGCGATCTCGATCGCCGCCGAGATCATCGCCGGGCGCTGGGGCGGCACGGGCGAGCCGCTCGCGGCCACCGAGGGCCGCATCCACCGCGACCTGCCCCACGACCTCGACTGAGCGACGTACGGCAGCTCGAGGAGTTTCATCGGCCGGCCGATGAAACTCCTGGGTGGCCGATGAAACTTCATCGTCCACCCGCCAGGTCCATCGGCCGGCCGATGAAACTCCCAGCAGAGGAGCAACCCATGCGGCCCCACCATCCCCACCGGCCACTCGCGTACGCCGTCGCCGGCGTCATGGCGCTGACGCTGCTGCTGGGCGCCTGCACCGGCAGCCCCGAGCCGACCGCGCCGTCCTCATCCTCCTCCGGCCCCTCGTCGCTCCCCACAGCCCAGCCGCCCGAGCCCGACCAGAAGACCGAGCCCACCGAGACCGCGCCCACGACCACCGCGCCGGGAGCCACGCTCGCCCCCGAGGAGCTGCCACGCGTCGACCACCCGGTCTCGCTGCCGGCGCTGATGCGCGAGGAGGTGCGGGCGGGGGCCATCGAGCGCACCGGGCGCCTCGGCGGCACCGAGAGGTGGACCGGCCACGCGGTGACCTACACCGTCGACGGCGCCACGGTCTCGGGCGAGCTGCTGGTGCCGACGGGGGAGGGGCCGTTCCCGGCGCTGGTGCTCAACCACGGCTACATCGACCCGGCGGTCTACACCCTGGGCCGCGGCATGTCGCGCGAGCAGGAGTGGTTCGCCAGCAACGGCTTCGTGGTGCTGCACACCGACTACCGCGGCCACGCCGGCTCCGACCCGGTCGGCGAGGTGGGCCGCGAGACCCGGCTGGTCTACACCCGCGACGCGATCGGGGCGGTGCGCGCGCTCGAGCAGGAGCCCTACGTCGACACCGAGCGGCTGGGGATGGTGGGTCGCTCGATGGGCGGCGGGGTCACCTACAACGCGCTGGTCGCGGTGCCCGACCTGGTCGACGCCGCGGTGGTCTTCGCGCCGGTCAGCTCGTCGTTCGTCGACAACCTGCGCCAGTTCACCGAGCCCAACCGGCCCGAGGGGGCCCAGGCGTTCTACGACCGGTTCGGCACCCCGCGGGAGTCGCCGGGCTTCTACCGCGCTCTCTCGTCGCGCACCTTCTTCGACCGCGTGCGGGCGCCGGTGCTGATCCACCACGGCACCGCCGACGACACCTGCCCGCCCGCCTGGTCGCGGCGCCCCCAGACGCTGCTGCGGCGGGCCGGCGCCGACTCCACCCTGGTCGAGTGGCAGGGGGAGGGCCACGCCTTCGGGCCGCGCTTCGCCGACTCGATGCGGCGCACCGTGCGCTTCCTGCGCAGCCGCCTCGACGTGTGACCTGCCTCACGGGTCGGGTGCTAGGTTCTGGCCATGGAAGCCGACCTGCGGGCTCGCCGGGTCGACGCCGTGCGCGCCTGGACCTCCTTCGTCGAGCACGGTGACGGTGCCGAGCAGCTGGTGCGCCCCGAGATCTGGTCGAGCTGGTCGCGCTCGGAGCAGACGATCGGGCCCGAGGTGCCGCACGCACCGCTCGACGACGAGACCGAGACGGCCGCCTACTGGCGCGACTCGCCGCTGCAGACCGCGGTCGAGCGCGTCGAGGAGGACCTGCGGCGCACCGCCGAGGACGGTGACCTCGTGGTCGCGGTCACCGACCCCCAGACCCGGATCCTGTGGACCTACGGCGGGCGCACGATGCGCCGCAAGGCCGAGTCGGTCAACTTCGTGCCCGGAGGGCGCTGGGACGACCGCTCCGCCGGCACCAACGCCCTCGACCTGGCCAACCGCCACGACCGGGCGGCGATGGTCTTCAGCGCCGAGCACTACGCCTCGATGGTGCACAACTGGGTCTGCTGGGCCGCCCCGGTCCACGACCCCGTGACCGGCGTCCAGCTCGGCGTCCTCGACCTGTCCACGACCTGGGAGCGCACCCACCCGATCGGCCTGGCGACCGCGCAGGTGATGGCCCGCCTGATCGAGCAGGCGCTGCCCGCCAGCGCCACCCCGCTGGGCCACGCCGCCCAGGCCGACGCGGGCGAGCCGGGCCTGGTGCTCTCGCTGCTCGGCACCGCCGAGGCGCTGCTCGACGGCCAGCGGCTGCTGCTCAACCGGCGCCAGAGCGAGATCCTGGCGCTGCTCGCGCTGCACCCCGAGGGGCTCTCCCTCGACCGGCTGCACGCGTGCGTCTACGGCGACCACGCGGTCACCTTCTCCACGCTCAAGGCGGAGGTCTCGCACCTGCGCCACGCCCTGGGCGGCCAGCTCTCGTCGCGTCCCTACCGGCTGACCATGCCGGTGGCCACCGACGTCGACCACGTGCTCGGCCTGCTGCGCCGGGGCCGGGTCGCGCAGGCCGTCGAGGCCTACGGCGGTGACCTGCTGCCCGGCACCGACTCACCGGCCCTGCAGGAGCTGGGGGAGTACGTCGCCGTCGCGGTCCGCGAGGCGCTGCTGGCCGACCCCGAGCCCGGGGCCGTGGCCCGCTACAGCGACCGGGCGCCGTACGACACCGAGGTCGTGGAGGCCGCGCTGGCCCGCCTGGGTGGCCGGTCCCACCCGCTGGTCCCGCTGCTCAAGGGGCGCCTGGCGGCAGCCCGGCGCTGAGCGGACGGGCGCCGAACGAGACCGAGTCGTTACCCTCGTGCGTCACAACTGGCCCGCAGCGGCCGCCCGGGCGGACTATGGTCGAAGGTGCCCACGGTCCCCTGCAGCGCGCTCGGGCGCACGCTGTGCACCGGCGGGCGGCTGACGGTCGTCGTGTGAGGGGGACGTGCGCTCCATCCTGCAAGCGATCGGAAAGTTGAACAGATGCGCCTAGGCAAGAAGTTGATGGCCGTGTCGGCCGGAGTGGCCCTGAGCCTCACCGTCACCGCGTGCGGCGACGACAGCAGCAGTGCGAGCGGCTCGAGCGACGAGCTCGACGGGGTCTCCCTGACCGTGGGGTCCAAGGACTTCACCGAGAACATCCTGCTCGGCGAGATGTTCGCCCAGGCCCTCGAGGCCCGTGGCGCCAGCGTCGACAACAAGGTCAACCTGGGTGGCACGTCGGTCAACCGCGACGCGCTGCTCAGCGACAACATCGACGTCTACCCCGAGTACAACGGCACCGGCTGGACGGTCCACCTCGGCAACGAGGAGCCCAGCCAGGACCCCCAGGAGCTCTACGACGTCACGGCCGAGGCCGACCTGGAGGAGAACGACATCAAGTGGGTCGGGCTCTCGCCCTTCAACGACACCTACGGCTTCGCGGCCAACGGTGACCTGGCCGAGGCCGAGGGCGGCTTCGACTTCCAGGGCATGGCCGACTACCTCGAGGCCAACCCCGACGCCACGGTCTGCATGGAGACCGAGTTCCCCGACCGGCCCGACGGCCTGGTGCTGTGGGAGGACGCCACCGGCTACGAGCTGCCGGGCAGCCAGTCGCAGATCCTCGACACCGGTCTGATCTACTCCGAGACCTCCGACGGCAACTGTGACTTCGGCGAGGTCTTCACCACCGACGGCCGGATCACCGCGCTGAACCTCGAGCTCGTCGAGGACCCGGGCGTCATGATCATCTACAACAGCTCCTTCACGATGAGCAACGAGATCTACGAGGAGAACGCCGAGACCTACGACGAGATCGCCGACGCGATCTTCGCCGACCTCGACAACGAGAAGATGGCCGAGCTCAACGCCCAGGTCGACGTCGAGGGCACTCCCGCCGAGCGCGTCGCCGAGCAGTACCTCGAGGACGCCGGCGTCCTCTGAGCCCTGCCCCACGCTGCGCCAGCAGCACCCGCACGCAGCGACGCCGCCCGGTCCTCTCGGACCGGGCGGCGTCGTGCGTGGTGGTGGTGGTGGCCTACAACCCGCGCGGGCGCAGGTAGCGCTCGGCCACCGCGCCGAGCCAGTCGAAGGTCAGCGCCACGATCGCGACCATCACCGCACCGACGATCAGCACCGGGTCCTGGTTGAGCTTCAGCCCCGAGCTGATGGTGATGCCCAGCGCGCCGCCGCCGATCAGGAAGGCCAGCGTGGCCATGCCGATGTTGAGCACCATCGCGGTGCGCACCCCGGCCAGGATCACCGGCACCGCGAGCGGCAGCTCGATGCGGGTCAGCACCAGCCGGCGGGTCATGCCCATGCCTCGACCGGCCTCGATCACGTTGCGGTCGACCCCGTCGAGGCCGACCATCGTGTTGCGCAGCACCGGCAGCAGCGCGAAGAGCGCCAGGCAGTAGACGACGGTCGCCGTCCCGTTGCCGAGCAGGAACAGTCCACCGACCAGCAGCCCGTACGCCGGGAACGCCTGGCCGGAGTTGGCCACCGTCATCAGCGTCGGCGCGACCCGGCGGAAGGCCGGGCGGGTCAGCAGGATCCCGAGGGGGATCGCGATCACGACCACCAGCAGCGTCGAGTACGCCGCGATCTCGAGGTGCTGCAGCGTCTGCGGCCAGAGCTTGTCCGACCAGCTCAGCGCCGAGCGCTGCTGGCGCACGGCGTTCTCGAGGTCGAGGCTGCGGTGGTAGAGCGCGAGCAGCCCGGCGAGCCCGGCGATCAGCAGCGGGGCCACCCACAGGCCCCATTGGTCGATGAGGGTCGCCGCACTGCGCCGCGGAGCGGGCTGCGGGGCGGTGTCGTCGGGATCTGCGGGGGGCGTGGCGCCGGCCCTGTTCGGCAGCGACAGGTCGGGGATCACGCCGCTCATGCGTTGGCCTCCATCTCCTCGTAGTGCAGCCGCGCCTCGTACTGCGCGCGGCGGATCGCCTTGTTGAGGTGCGACATCTCCACGACGCCGGCGAAGGCGCCGCGCTCGTCGACCACGATGCTCTGCCCGGCCGCGCTCTGGACCATCAGCTCGAGGGCGTGGAAGAGGCTGTCGTCGCTGTTGAGCATGTCGCCGACGTCCTCGCCGAGACCGTCGTACGACGCCGGCGACGTGGCCAGCTCGTCGCGGTGCAGCCAGCGCAGCGGGCGACGCTGAGCGTCGACGAGCACCAGCCACTCCAGCCCGGCCTCGTCGAGCTTGGCCACGCCGGTGGCACAGGGGTCGGCGTCGGAGATCGAGGGGTAGTCGGTCTTCTTCAGCGAGCTGACCTTGAGGAAGTTCAGGCCCTTGATGGTCGAGCCGGTGCCGATGAAGTCGTCGACGAAGTCGTCGACCGGGTAGGCCAGGATGCGCTCGGGCGTGTCGATCTGGCGGATCGTGCTGCGCTCGCCCAGGATCGCGATGCGGTCGCCCATCTTGATGGCCTCGTCGATGTCGTGGGTGACGAAGACGATCGTCTTGTGCAGCTCCTCCTGCAGGCGCAGGAACTCGTTCTGCAGCCGGTCGCGGGTGATCGGGTCGATCGCACCGAACGGCTCGTCCATCAGCATGATGTCGGGGTCGGCACCGAGGGCCCGGGCCACCCCGACGCGCTGCGCCTGGCCGCCCGAGAGCTCCTTGGGGAAGCGGTCCCGGTACTGCTCGGGGTCCAGCCCGACCGTCGACAGCAGGGACTCGACCTGCTCGGTGATGCGCTCCTTGTCCCAGCCCAGCATCTTGGGCACGGTCGCGATGTTCTGCGCGATCGTCTGGTGCGGGAAGAGGCCGATCTGCTGGATGACGTAGCCGATGCGGCGGCGCAGCTTGTCGGGGTTGGCCTTGGTGACGTCCTCGCCGTCGAGCAGGATGCGCCCGTTGCTGGGCTCGATCATCCGGTTGATCAGGCGCAGCGTCGTGCTCTTGCCGCATCCGGACGGACCGACGAGGACGAGGATCTCGCCCTCGTGGACGTCGAGGGTCAGGTCCTCGACCGCCGGGACCTTGGTGCCGGGGTAGGTCTTGCCCACCCGGTCGAGGTGGATCTTGGGCTCGGGGCTCATGGGTTCCTCTCGATGGAGCTGTGGTGGGTGGCGCTCAGACGAGCAGTCCGCGGGGCGTGAACACCCGCTGCACGGTCGCGAGCACGGCGTCGAGCACCAGCCCGAGCGCCACGGTGAAGACGACCCCGACGACGACCGAGTTGCCGGCGTTGGGGAAGCCGTTGCGGGTCAGGCCGTCCTGGATGAAGGAGCCGAGGCCGTCACCCCCGACGAGCACCGCGATGGCCGTCAGACCCACGATGAGCAGGGTGGAGACCCGGATGCCGGCCATCACGACCGGGAAGGCCAGTGGCAGCCGCACCTTGAGCAGCTGCTGGCGCGTGTTCATCCCCATGCCCCGGGCCGACTCCACGACGGCCGGGCTCACCGAGTCCAGGCCGGTCACGGTGTTGCGCAGGATGGGCAGCAGCCCGTAGAGCACCAGCGCCACGATCGCCGGGCGGTTGCCGATGCCGAAGAGCGGGATGAACAGCGCGAAGAGCGCCAGCGAGGGGATGGTCAAGAAGATGCCGGTGATCGACAGGGCGAGCGCCCGCACGATCGGCCGGCTCTGGGCCCAGGCGCCCAGCAGCACCGCCACGACGGTGGCGACGCCGACCGAGATGGCGACGATCTGGAGGTGGTTGACGAGCTCCTCGAGGATGAACTCGAGGTTGTCTTGGACATAGGTGAACCAGTTGCCGAGTGCTTCCACGCGTGCCTTTCTGGGGTCGGACAGCCATCCCACCTTACGGCGTCCCGGCCCGTGCGTGGGCCGTACCCGGGCTCACCCCCTCCCGGGCGCCTCGCCAACCGGCGACCAACCCGGTCGACCTAGCGTGAGCCGCATCACACCAGCACCTGCGCTCCGCGCACCTGCAGAGGGAGAGTCCATGACCCGGATCAGTCTCACCGTCGACGGCTCGAAGGTCGCCGACGACGTCGAGCCGCGGATGCTGCTCGTGCAGTACCTGCGCGAGCGTCTCGGCAAGACCGGCACCGTCGTCGGCTGCGACACCAGCAACTGCGGCGCCTGCACCGTGCACCTCGACGGCACCAGCGTGAAGTCGTGCAACGTGCTGGCCGTGCAGGCCGACGGCGCCGAGGTCACCACGATCGAGGGCCTGGCCACGGGGGAGGACCTGCACCCGGTGCAGGAGGCCTTCCGCGAGTGCCACGGGCTGCAGTGCGGCTTCTGCACCCCGGGGATGATCATGCAGAGCGTGGCGCTGCTGGAGGAGAACCCGCAGCCCAGCGAGGAGGAGATCCGGCTCGGCCTCGAGGGCAACCTGTGCCGGTGCACCGGCTACCACAACATCGTCAAGGCCGTGCAGCACGCGGCCGGGCAGGGGGCCTCGTCATGACCGCGACCCAGGAGCGCGCCGAGGTGGCCCACGAGATCGGCCGCGACCGCCGGCGCAAGGAGGACCAGCGCCTGATCACCGGCCGCACCCGCTGGACCGACAACATCACGATGCCCGGCATGCTGCACCTGGCCATGGTGCGCAGCCCCTTCGCCCACGCCACCATCACCTCGATCGACAAGAGCGAGGCCGAGGCCGCGCCCAACGTGGTCGCGGTGCTCACCGGCGCCGACCTCGGCGAGACCCAGGGCACGCTGATCAACGCCTGGGCCATCACGACCGACCAGGTCGCCCCGGCCCACCCGCCGATGCCCGCCGACCGGGTGAGCTTCGCCGGCGAGGTCGTGGCCGTGGTGGTGGCCCGCAGCGCCGCCGAGGCCCGCGACGCCGCCGAGCTCGTCGACGTCGAGTACGACGAGCTGCCGGCCGCCGTGGACCTCAAGGCGGCCGCGCGCGACGAGGTGCTGGCCCACCCCGACCTGGGCACCAACAAGTCGGCGTTCTGGAAGTTCGACTCCGCCGAGGCCGGCACCGGCGGCGACGTCGACGAGGCCATCGCGAAGGCCCGTGACGGCGGCGTGGTCATCGAGCGCGAGTACCGCCAGCAGCGGCTGATCCCCGCCTTCATGGAGCCGCGTTCGGTGGTCGTCGACCCGACCGGCGAGCAGATCACCATGTGGTCGGCGACCCAGATCCCGCACATCCTGCGCTTCGCGCTGGCCGCCACGACCGGCGTGCCGGAGTCGAAGATCCGCGTCATCGCCCCCGACGTCGGCGGCGGGTTCGGAGGCAAGCTGCAGACCACCCCGGAGGAGTGGCTGGTCTTCGCGATCGCGCGCCGGCTGGGCAAGCCGGTCAAGTACACCGAGACCCGCAGCGAGTCGCTGATGGTCGGCCACCACGGCCGCGACCAGTGGCAGAAGCTGACCCTGGCCGCCGAGAAGGACGGCACGGTGACCGGCCTCAAGGTCGAGCTGCTCGCCGACCTGGGCTCCTACGTCTCGCTCGTCGGCGGCGGGGTGCCGGTGCTCGGCGCGTTCATGTTCAACGCGATCTACAAGTTCCCGGCCTACCAGTTCAACTGCCAGACCGTGCTGACCAACAAGACCTGGACCGACGCCTACCGCGGCGCCGGACGCCCCGAGGCGACGTTCGCCATCGAGCGGCTGATGACCGAGCTCGCCGCCGAGCTCGACATGGACCCCCTCGAGCTGCGCGAGAAGAACTGGATCCGCCACGAGGAGTTCCCCTTCACCACCGTCGCCGGGCTCGAGTACGACACCGGCAACTACGAGGCCGCGACGGCGAAGGCCAAGGAGATGTTCGGCTACGACGAGCTGCGCGAGGAACAGCGCCGACGCCGCGAGGCCGGCGACAGCGTCCAGCTCGGCATCGGCGTCTCGACCTTCACCGAGATGTGCGGGCTGGCCCCCTCGCGGGTGCTGGGCCAGCTCAACTACGGCGCCGGCGGCTGGGAGCACGCCAGCGTGCGGATGCTGGCCACCGGCAAGGTCGAGGTGACCACCGGGGCCTCGGCCCACGGCCAGGGCCACGAGACCGCCTTCAGCCAGATCATCGCCGACCGGCTCGGGGTCCCCTTCGAGGACGTCGAGGTCCTGCACGGTGACACCCAGGTCGCCCAGCGCGGTCTCGACACCTACGGCTCGCGCTCGCTGGTCGTGGGCGGCGAGGCGCTGGTGCGGGCCGCCGACAAGGTGATCGAGAAGGCCAGGCCTATCGCGGCGCACCTGCTCGAGGCCTCGGTCGACGACCTGGAGTTCTCCGGCGGCCGGTTCTCGGTCAGGGGCACCGACCAGGGGATCGGCATCGCCGAGGTCTCGACCGCGGTCTTCACCGCCCACGACTACCCCGAGGGCATCGAGCCGCAGCTCGACTCCGACGCCACCTACGACCCGGTGAACTTCAACTACCCGCACGGCACCCACCTGTGCGCGATGGAGGTCGACACCGAGACCGGCCAGGTCACGATGCGCAAGTACGTCTGCGTCGACGACATCGGCACGATCATCAACCCGCTCATCGTCTCGGGCCAGGTGCACGGCGGCCTGGTGCAGGGCATCGCCCAGGCGCTGTGGGAGGAGGCGGTCTACGACGACGCCGGCACGCTCGTCTCGGGCTCCTTCACCGACTACCTGCTGCCCACGGCGGCCGACACGATCTCCTTCGACATCGACCACACCTCCTCGCCCTCGACCACCAACACGCTGGGCACCAAGGGGGTCGGCGAGGCCGGCACCATCGCCTCGACCCCGGCCGTGGTCAACGCGGTCGTCGACGCGGTGCGCCACCTCGGCGTCACCGACATCCAGATGCCGTGCACGCCCGAGCGCGTCTGGAAGGCCGTGCACGACCGCGACGCGGGCGGCGGCGACCCCACCACCGGTGCGGCGGCCCCGCACTTCGACTCCTCGACGGGCATGGACGGCACCGTCGACCGCACGACCGGAGGCGCGCTGTGATCCCCGCACCGTTCGACTACCTGGCCCCGACCTCGGTGGAGGAGGCGCTGGCCGCGCTCGCCGAGCACGGCGACGACGCGAAGGTGCTGGCCGGCGGGCAGAGCCTGCTGCCGGTGCTGCGGATGCGCCTCAACGCCCCCGAGGTGGTCATCGACCTCGGGCGCATCGAGTCGCTGCGCGGGGTGCGCGACGACGGCGACGCCATCGTCGTCGGCGCGATGACCCAGCACAGCGTCGTGGCCTCCGACCCGTTGGTCGCCGAGCACGCCGGGCTGGTCTCGCGAGCCGTCGAGCACCTCGCCGACGCCCAGATCCGCCACCGCGGCACGTTCGGCGGGGCGCTGGCCCACGCCGACCCGGCCGGCGACCTGGGCGCACCCGCACTGGCGCTCGGTGCGCAGTTCGTGATCGCGGAGCAGGGCGGCACCACCCGCACGGTCGAGGCCGACGACTTCTTCGTCGACCTCTTCGAGACCGCGATCGGCGAGGACGAGCTGCTCACCGAGGTCCGCCTGCCCAAGCACACCGGCTGGGGCGCGCACTACGAGAAGTTCGTGCGGGTGGCCCACCAGTGGCCCATCGTCGCGGTCGCCGCAGCGGTCAGGGCCGAGGGCGGCACCATCACCGAGGCGCGCGTGGGCCTGACCAACATGGGCTCCACGCCGCTGCGGGCCCGAGCGGTCGAGGAGGCCCTGCGTGGGCAGCCGGCCACCGAGGAGGCCGTGCGCGAAGCTGCCTCACGCGCCGCCGAGGGCTGCACGCCGCCCTCCGACCTCAACGGCGACGCCGACTACCGGCGCCACCTGGCGACGGTGCTGACCCGGCGAGCGGTGCTCGCGGCTGCGGGGGCGTAGTGGATCTCCGTCACCAGTTCAGCGTCCCTCTCGGCGTCGAGGAGACCTGGGAGCACTTCCAGGACATCGGCGCCCTGGCCGAGTGCTTCCCCGGCGCCACGGTGACCGGCGTCGAGGACGACACGTTCAAGGGCACGGTCAAGGTCAAGCTCGGCCCGATCGCGCTGCTCTACACCGGCTCGGGCACCTTCGTGGACAAGGACGACGCCGCGCACCGCTACGTCGTCGACGCCAAGGGCAAGGACAAGCGCGGCAACGGCACGGCCGGGGCGAAGGTGACCCTGTCGATGAGCGAGTCGGCGCCCGGTCGGACCGAGGTCGAGGTGGTCACCGACCTGGCGATCACCGGCAAGCCGGCCCAGTTCGGGCGCGGGGTGATGCAGGACGTCTCCGACAAGCTGCTGGGCCAGTTCGTCAGCTGCCTCGAGCAGCGTCTCGCGGCGCCCCAGGAGCCGGAGCAGGCCGACACGCCGCCCCCTGCGGCGCCCGCCCCTCCGGGCAAGCACATGGGTCAGGACCCGGGCGTGCCTGAGCCGGAGCCGGCCTCCAGCCCGGAGCCGCCCCGGCCCGTGTCGTCGGCCCCCTCGTCGGCGGGCACCGGCGACGAGGCGCTCGACCTGGGCTCGACCGTGCTGCCGGTGCTGCTGCGCAGCTACGGCCCCCAGGTGGGTGCCGGGCTGCTGGCGCTGCTCCTCGTGTGGTGCGTGACGCGACACCGCCGAGGCTGAGCCCCAGGCCCCCACGGCCGTCACCTGCTGAGGCCGCCCGCGGCTCAGAGCAGGGCGACGGCCAGGGCGGCCACCAGCACGGCCACCACGGCGAGGGCGACCAGCAGCCAGATCGTGCTACCGGCGCGCCTGCCGGAGTCCAGCGGCGTCTCCGGCAGGTGAAGCCGGTCCTCGGGCGAGGTGCCGAACCCCATCGAGGGGTCGGTGCTGGCCCCGACGGGGTGGTCGCCGCGCACGTGGCCCGCCGGCGGGCGCTCGTGGTGCTGGCGGTGCCGACCGGTCCCGCCGGCGTGCGGGTCCTGGTTGCTCATGGGGGTACCTCCGTCTCGAAGGCGTCCCGAGCGACGCCCTGGAACCCTCCATTGAACGCCTGTGCCGCCCGCGGCGCCATACCCGTCGAGGACTAGAAGACGTTGAGCGGGCGGAACTGGACCGAGAGCCGCGGGCCGGCGTGCGCGACCTTCGGCACCGCGTGCTCCCAGGTGCGCTGGCAGCTGCCGCCCATGACCAGCAGGTCGCCGTGGCCGGTCTCGAAGACCCGGCTCTCGCCACCGCCGCGCGGCCGCAGGTGCAGCTTGCGCGGGTCGCCCACCGAGACGATGGCCACCATCGTGTCCTGGGTGCTGCCCCGCCCGATGGTGTCGCCGTGCCAGGCCACCGAGTCGCGCCCGTCGCGGTAGTAGCAGCAGCCCGCGGTGCGGAACGGCTCGCCCAGCTCGGGCAGGTAGTGCTCGCTCAGCGCCTGCCTGGCCTGCGTCAGGACCGGGTGGGGCAGCTCCTCACCGATCATGTAGGTGTGCAGCAGGCGCGGCACGTCGACGAGTCGGTCGTACATCTGGCGTCGCTCGGCGCGCCAGGGCACCTGCTCGACGAGGCTGCTCATCACGTCGTCGGGCTCGGGCAGCCAGGAGCGGAGCACGTCGACCCAGGCGCCCTGGCCCAGGTGGTGGCGCTCGAGACCGGCGAGGCCCTCGACCAGGGCGGGCACCCCGCCGGACGGCGCCGCGAAGAGCGTGGTCTGGAAGTCCATGGCCCCATCGTACGACGCATCTCGAACGCGTGTTCGAGATGGTCCGCGGCGTGTCGTCGGCCCGGTACCGCGTCCGGTCGCGGGCCCGGTCGTTGGCCCAATCCCGGGAAAGCCCGGACGCAGGGCGCCGGACCTGTCTAGTCTGCCAGGCGTGGACGACGTGATGGCTCCCCCGGGACGTGCCCTCAAGCACGTGCAGGTGCGGGAGTACGTGCGGACCCTGGTGGGCAGCAGCTCGCCCGGCTCGCCCGCCCCCTCCGAGCGCGAGCTGGTCCAGCGCTTCGGCGTGGCCCGGATGACGGTGCGCCAGGCGATGGACGCGCTGGTCGTGGAGGGGCTCCTGGAGCGGATCCCCGGGCGGGGCACCTTCGTGGCGCGCCCCCGGCGCACCGCCAGCAAGATCACCGGCTACACCGAGGAGATGACGCGTCGCGGCCTGCTGGCCGAGTCGCAGACCCTGCTGGCCCGCCGCGAGCAGGCCGGGCCGGGCGTGGCCCGGGCCCTGTCGCTGACCGAGGGCGACGCGGTCATCCACTGGCGCCGGCTGCGCCGGGCCGACGGGGTGCCGATGTGCCTCGAGGACGCCTACCTCAACGAGGTGCTGCTGCCGGGGTTCCTGCAGCAGGGGATGCCCACCAGCCTCTACGACTCCCTCGACGCCCGGGGCCTGCGCCCGACCTGGGCCGAGGACTCCATCACCGCCGACAAGGCGACCGCCGAGGAGGCGGGGCTGCTCGAGGTCGAGCCGTTCAGCGTGGTGCTGCGCCACTCCCGGCGTGCGCTGTGCGACGACAAGGTCGTCGAGGTCTCACGGACGGTCTACCGCGCCGACCGGTTCACGCTGTGGGTCCAGCTGGGCCAGGACTGCTGAGGGTCCCCAGCGCCGCCACCGCGGTCCCGGACTCCTCGCACACCCACGTCGGGTCCGGCCCGCCGAGGTCGGGGTGGATGTAGAGCGCGTGCTCCGGGGCGTCGCCGCAGCCCAGGCACAGCGGCCAGCGGCCCACCTGCTCGAGCAGCGCGTCCTGCACGTCCTGGGCCACCAGCCCGGCGACGTAGACCACCCCCTCGGGCCACTGCTCGGCCCACCAGGTGCGGGAGGAGACGGCGTCCTCGAGGAGCGAGACGGCCCCCGGGGTCGCGTGGCCGCGGGCCTGGAGGTCGGCCAGCACCCGGGCCCGGGCATCGAAGATCAGGGTGTCGTCCACGTGCCCATTGTCCCCCCGGGGCAAGTCGCACCGGCGCGGCACTGCCCGGCGGCTCGTAGGGTGGCGGGCGTGGGCATCCTCATCGACCCGCCCAACGCGGCCGGGCACGGTCGCCTGTGGTCGCACGTGGCCAGCGACACCTCCTTCGACGAGCTGCACGCCTTCGCCCGCCTGCTCGGGATCCCCGAGCGCGGCTTCGACCGCGACCACTACGACGTGCCCTCCGAGTGGTACGACGACGTGGTCGCCGCGGGCGCCGCGCCGGTCAGCAGCCGCGAGCTGGTGGCCCGCCTGGTCGCCGCCGGCCTGCGCCGGCGCAAGCGCCCCCGCTGACCCGGCCCGAACTTCGCCCCGACCCGGCCCGAACTTCGCCCCGACCCGGCCCGAACCGCCTCAGGACACCTCGCGGTCGGGGACCTCATGGACGCCCAGGCGCGCCAGCTCGGCCTCCAGGTTGGCGCGCGCCGGCGCCTCCCAGCGCTCGCGTGCGTAGGCGGTGTGGAAGAGCGCCGGCTTCCGCGCCAGCCCCACCAGCACCTGCGCGCGGCCCTGGGCGAAGGTCGCGTCGTCGAGGTGGGCGAACTCCGCGCGCACCGCGGCGACGTACTCGTCGTAGCGCTCGCGCGGGGCGGCCAGGATCGCCAGGTCGGCGTCGGAGAGCAGGCAGCCGGAGGTGTCGTCGTCCTCGGGCGTGTGCGTCTCGGTCAGGCGCACGAGCCGCGCCACCTCCTCGACCAGGTCGTCCTCGACCCGACCGGCCAGCGAGTCCTCCGCCCACGCCGCGGACCGCTCCTCGGCGTCGCGCTCGCCGTCGTAGACCGCGTCGTGGAACCACGCCGCCAGCACCACGGGCAGGTGCCGCACGACCGCGCCGTGCTCGCCGATCTCGTCGAGGCGGGTCAGCACCTCGACCAGGTGCTGGACGTCGTGGTAGCCGCGCTGGGGGGAGGCGTAGGCCGCCACCAGCTCCTCGCGCAGGTCGTCGGCGTCGGTCAGGGGCCACCAGGGCCGGGGGTCGTGCAGCATGTGCGGGCGTTCCTCGATCGACGGACGGTGGTGCCGGCAGTGCCGGAGGAGCCATTCAAACGCGCCCGGCCCGCGCACGCTACTCTCGCCGCACCCCACCGAACTGGAACGTGTTCTGGTCGGTGTCGACGACGACGTAGAAGGAGTGGACGTGGCAGCGAGCAACGAGCGGATCCGTGAGGTCGTGGAGTCCTACGTGGCCCTGGTGGCGAGCGGCACCGCTGCCGAGATCGTGGACCTCTTCGCGCCGGGAGCCACCGTCGAGGACCCGGTCGGCTCCGCGGTGCGCACCACCCGCGAGGAGATCGCCGCCTTCTACGGCACCCTCGAGGGGCTGCAGCAGGAGACGAGGCTCGTCGAGTGCCGCATCGCCGGGGGCGAGGCGGCCTTCCACTTCGAGGTCCGCACCACCACCGACGGTGCGACCTTCACCCTGGCGCCCTTCGACGTGATGACCTTCGACGACGAGGGGCGGATCACCAGCATGCGCGCCTTCTGGTCCGACGCCGACATGACCGTCTCCTGAGCCGGCGCTGAGCCGTCTCCGAGCCGGCGGTTCAGACGCGGGTGCTCGGCAGCCGCAGCGACGCCGCGCTCGCGCGCGGGAGGCTGGCGCGCGCCGGCCGGGGCCGTCGTGGCGAGCGGGTCAGGCGCACCGTGCCGAGGTCGACCAGCTGGCCGGCCCCGACGGCGAGGCCGCGCAGGTGCACGCGGTCGACCACGACGTCGCCGGGCCCCGACTTGACCACCACGGTCAGGCCGGCGCGGTCGGGCAGGTCGCCGCCGACCACGAAGCGTCCCTCGCGGTCGGAGCGGGTGCGGGCCAGCAGGGTGCCGCGCGCGTCGCGCAGCTCCACCACCGCGGCGTACGACGCCCGCTCGCCGTCGGCGTCGAGCACGAGGCCGCGCAGCGCACCGCCGACGACGGGGTCGACCCCGCCGGGACGCGAGGCGCCGAGCAGGGGCTGGGCCAGGCGCAGCACCAGCCGCGGAGCCGGGGCGGGGCCGATGCGCACCAGCAGGGGAGTGGCCTGGTGCCAGCGGCTGCGGGCGCCGACGAGCAGGTCGACGCCCCTCGGGAGCCCCGCCAGGGTGAAGACCCCGAGGGCGTCGGAGCGGGTGTGCACCCGGGTGCCGTCGGGGGTCGTCGCCTCCACGAGCGCCTGACGGGCGCGGCCGTCGGCTGCGGTGCGCACGCTGCCGGTCACGGTGGCGCCGGGCGCCAGGCGGACCTCCGCGGCGGTGCGCCAGCCGGCACGGACCTCCACCTGCGCCCGTCCGGGGGCGAGCCGGGCCGGGTCGTGCGAGGAGCGGGCGTCCTCGACCTCGACGCGCCAGGAGCCGGGCGGGACCCGCAGCAGCGTGGTCGTGTCGTGCACCCGCTTGTCGCCCGCGAGGCGCCCGTCGGCGGACCACCAGCGCACCCGGGCGACGCAGGGCCGCGCCCGCACCAGGCGCAGGTCGATGCCGGTACCTGGGGTCATCGTCCAGGTCGTGGCGCGCGAGGAGCGGTGGCGTCGGGGCCGCAGTTGGACTTGTTGTCCTGCTGCGAGGTGGGCAGCTGGGGCAGCTCGAGGATCCCGACGACGGTGTCCTCACCGGTCCGCACCCGGACCCCGTCCGTCTCGGCGGCGGCGTACTTGCAGTAGAAGGTGCCCTGCAGGTAGGGCGGGTTGGCCCCTCCCGGCTGGATCTTGACGGTGATCCCCTCCTGGGAGGTGATCGGGCCGGTGACGGTGAAGATCCCCTCGTCGTCGGTCGTCGCCGAGCCGAGGAGCGCCCCCGCGGCGCTGAAGGCCTGCACCAGCACGTCCTCCATGCCGGCGTCGGGGTGCTCCTGGTCGACCACGGCGCCGGTGATCGTCGCGCCACGCTTGGTCCAGGTGAAGCTGCTGGCCAGGTCGTCCTTGCCGGACTTCACCTTGGCGCCCTTGATCACGCCGCTCTGCGGGAGGTAGCGGCCCACGCCCGGTGCCACCATCCGGTAGCCGCCGGGGAAGAGACCGGAGAAGATGGCCTCGCCACCGCGGGCCCTGACGGTCCAGAACTGCCCGGTCGCCTTGCTGACGGCGGTCACGAACACCTTCTGCTTGACCCGGCCGTCGAGGGTGCTGAGGTCGACCAGCAGCCGGCCGGCCCGGGTGCCCAGGGTGATCGCGGTGTTGCGCACCTGGCCGAGCCCCATCTGGGACAGGTAGGTCGAGCGGCCGACGTACTGCTTCTTGCGGTCGTAGGTGAACAGGGAGTAGCTCCCGGCGGGCAGGCCCCCGAGCGCGAAGCGCCCGCGCTTGTCCGCCTTGACCCGGTAGGACTGCTCGGAGGCGTTGGCGGCCACCACCTCGGCGCCACCGGCGACCTTGCCTCCGGCGCGCACCGTGCCGGTGATCGCGGCTCCGCGCTTCATCCGCACGTTCTTCTGCACCGGCTTGTTCGCGACCTTCACCCTGATGTCGGTCGGTGCGTACTTGCGCACGTTGTACGCCGGGCGCAGGTCGACGAACTGCAGGTAGTAGGTGCCCGGCTGCAGGCTCAGCGAGTAGATGCCGCCGGTGACCTTGCGCTCGTCGAGGTAGGTCCAGTCCTTGGTGAACCACCGCACGCGGTACTTCACGCCCTTGTCGGCGGCCTTGATGCTGCCCCGGACCTTGGTCGTGCGCTCGGCGGTCGCGGGCGCCTGGCGAGCCGCTGCACGGGCCTCGCGCTCGGCGGTGGCCTGGCCCGGCTGCAGGGTCGGCGTCGGCTCTGCCGCTGCCGACGCGGCCGGTGCCAGCAGCAGGGCGGCGGTCACGGCGGCGACGAGCGCGGCGACCAGCGGGCGCTGCGGGCGGCGCGGGAGGTGGTGCCCCATGACGTGTCCTCGGGCTCGGGGGGTGGTGGTTGCACCACTGTGGCAGTCCCACCTCGGGACAGGCTCAAGATCGTGCAAGGCTTCGCTCAAGAATCCCCGTATCCTCCGCGGGTGCCCGCCAGCGACGACCTCCGCGTCCCGGTCGCCCGTCCCCGCCGGGTGCTGGTGGCGGGGCTGAGCGGCGCCGGCAAGACCACCCTCGCCAGGCGCCTCGCGACCCTCCTCGACCTGCCGCACACCGAGCTCGACGCGCTGCACCACGGGGCCTCCTGGGTGCCGCGACCGCAGTTCCTCGACGACGTGCGCGCCCTGGCCGACTCGCCCGCCTGGGTCACCGAGTGGCAGTACTCCGCGGCCCGGCCCGTGCTCGCCGCCCGGGCCGACCTGCTGGTCTGGCTCGACCACCCCTACCCGGTGGCGCTGGCGCGGCTGGTGCGACGCACGGTGCGCCGGCGCGTACGCCGCGAGGTGCTGTGGAACGGCAACGTCGAGGGGCCGCTGCGCGAGGTGCTCACCGACCCCGAGCACGTGGTGCGCTACCAGTGGACGCACCGCCGCAAGTACCGCGACGACCTGGTGCCCCGACTGCGGCGCGAGCGCCCCGGGCTGCCGGTCGTGCGGCTGGGCGGCGACCGCGACGTCGAGCGGTGGCTGGCGGGCCTCGCCTCAGGCCTCGAGCGCCGCTGAGCTCGCCGGTCCCTGGGCGCCCATCGCCCACCGGATCGTCCCGGTCGCCAGCGAGCCGAGCGCCCGCACGACGGTGCGCTCCGAGACCGGCATCCACGGCAGCCGCAGCGGACCGCGCGTCCAGCGGGGCATCATCCCCACGGCGGCCGCGACCAGCACCAGGTAGGGCGCGCGGGCCACTGCCGGCAGCGGCGGCTTGAGCAGCAGGAACCGCACGGCCTCGCGGGCCTCGGGGCTGCCGCGCAGCTCGGGGCGGTAGGCGGCCAGGACCTCGCGCAGCTCGGCCTCGGTGCGCGGCGGGTCGACGGCGCCCAGCCGCCGCGCGACCTCGCCGGCCTGCTCGACGTACTCGTCGCGCCGGGCCTGGTCGAGCGGACGCGCGCCGTAGGTCTGGTGCGCCAGCAGGAACGAGTCGACCTGGGCGGCGTGCACCCAGCCGAGCAGGTGCGGGTCGGAGGCGGCGTACGCCGACCCGTCGGGCATGGTGCCGCGGATCCGCTCGTGGATGCGGCGCACGGCGTCGACGGCCGCCTGGGCGTCGTCGGCGTGGCCGAAGGTCGTCATCGCCAGGTAGGTGCTGGTGCTGGCCAGGCGGCCCCACATGTCGGTGCGGTAGTCGCTGTGCTCGGCGACCCCGCGCATGGCGGCGGGATGCAGGGTCTGCAGCAGCAGCGCGCGGATGCCGCCGACGAACATCGATGCGTCGCCGTGCACCTGCGCGATCGCGCTGTCGGGCGCGAACCAGCGGGGCCCGGGGCGGCCGTGGATGCGGTCGCGCTGACGGGGCCCGTCGGGGCCGGCCACCCGGGCGAAGAGCACGGAGCCCAGGCGCTCACGCACCTCGTCGAGCGGTGCCCCCACCGCGCCCACGGGCACGCGCAGCACCCCTCGAAGCGCCGGGATGCCCTGGCTGCTGGTCATGCCACGAGCCTACGGACGGCCCCTCACCCTCCAGGGCACGCCGACCCGGCCCGGACTTCGCCCCGACCCGGCCCAGACTTCGCCCCGACCCGGCCCGGATCGACCGACCCGGCCCGGATCGACCGCCGAGCCGCTCAGACGTCCCAGGTGCGGACCCAGCGGCAGTGCTCGTTGGCGGCCAGCGCCTCGACCACCTGCGCCGGGATCGCCTCGGTGGAGTCGGTGACCACGTAGCCGAGCTCGCCGGTGGTGGCCAGGTACTGGCCCACGACGTTGGCGCCGGCCTCGGCGATGAGCTGGTTGACCGCCGCCAGCACCCCGGGCACGTTGTCGTGCAGGTAGCCCAGCCGGTGACCGGTCTGCAGCGCCGGGGCGCTCACGGTCGGGAGGTCCACCGAGAGCTCGGTGCGGCCCTCGAGCGCGAAGCCGGCGAGCTTGTTGGCCACGAAGTAGCCGATCTCCTCCTGCGCCTCCTGGGTGGAGCCGCCCACGTGCGGGGTGAGGATCACGTTGTCGAGCCCCCGCAGCGGCGACTCGAAGACGTCGCCCTGGGCCTTGGGCTCGATCGGGAAGACGTCCATGGCGGCGCCGGCGATGTGGCCCGAGAGGATGTGCTCGCGCAGCGACTCGGTGTCGACCACCATGCCGCGGGCGGCGTTGATGAACAGCGAGCGCGGCTTCATCTTCGCGAACTGCTCGGCGCCGAAGAGCCCGGCGTTGCCGGGGCGGCCGTCGACGTGCAGCGAGACCACGTCGGCGCGCTCGAGGAGCTCGTCGAGGGTCTTCATCCGCTGGGCGTTGCCGTGGGCGAGCCGGTCGGCGGTGTCGAAGAAGATGACCCGCAGGCCCATCGCCTCGGCGAGGTTCGACAGCTGGGTGCCGATGTTGCCGTAGCCGACGATGCCCAGGGTGCGCCCGCGGATCTCGTGGCTGCCCTGCGCCGACTTGTCCCAGACGCCGGCGTGCATCTTCTCGGTCTTCTCCGCCAGCCGGCGCGCCAGCACGATGATCTCGCCGATGACCAGCTCGACGACGCTGCGGGTGTTGGAGAACGGTGCGTTGAAGACCGCGACCCCGCGTTCGGCGGCGCCGGCCAGGTCGACCTGGTTGGTGCCGATGCAGAAGCACCCCACCGCGAGCAGGTCGGGCGCGGAGTCGAGCACGCGGGCGGTCACGTTGGTGTTGGAGCGGATGCCGAGCAGGCTCACGCCGGGCAGGGCCTCGACCAGCTCGTCCTCGCTCAGCGAGCGCGTGAGCAGCTCGACCTCGAATCCGCGGCCCTCGAGGATCTCGACGGCCAGGGGGTGGATGTTCTCCAGCAGCAGCGCCTTCACGGCCTCCACCCTAGAGACCTCGGCGGCGTACGACCGACTCGCGGTGCTGGCGTGGACAGCAGGCGGGCCCACCGGCCGTCCGGGCGAGCGTCGGGTGGCGGTCAGGTCGCCAGGTCGGGGATGTCCTCGGCGTCGACGATGCGGTAGGCGTAGCCCTGCTCGGCCAGGAAGCGCTGGCGGTTCTGGGCGAACTCGGCGTCGACGGTGTCGCGCGAGACGACCGTGTAGAACCGGGCCACCTTGCCGTCGTGGCCCGGGCGCAGCAGGCGCCCGAGCCGCTGGGCCTCCTCCTGGCGCGAGCCGAACGACCCGGAGACCTGGATGGCCACCTCGGCGTCGGGCAGGTCGATGGAGAAGTTGGCGACCTTCGAGACGACCAGCAGCCGCTCCTCGCCGGAGCGGAAGGCGTCGAAGAGCCGCTGGCGCTCCTTGACGCTGGTCTCGCCCTTGATGACGGGGGCGTCGAGGGCGGCGGCGAGCTCGTCGAGCTGCTCGAGGTACTGCCCGATGACCAGGGTCGGCTGGTCGGAGTGGCGTTCGACGAGGTCGCGCACCACCTCGGTCTTGCGGTGGGTGCAGGAGGCGATGCGGTAGCGCTCCTCGGGCTCGGAGGTCGCGTAGGCCAGGCGCTCGTCGTCGGGCAGCGTGACGCGCACCTCGACGCAGTCGGCCGGTGCGATCCAGCCCTGCGACTCGATGTCCTTCCAGGGCGCGTCGTAGCGCTTGGGCCCGATCAGCGAGAACACGTCGCCCTCGCGGCCGTCCTCGCGCACCAGGGTGGCGGTCAGCCCGATCCGGCGCCGGGCCTGCAGGTCGGCGGTCATCCGGAAGATCGGCGCGGGCAGCAGGTGCACCTCGTCGTAGACGATCAGGCCCCAGTCGCGGGCGTCGAGCAGCTCGAGGTGGGGGTAGACGCCCTTCCGCTTCATCGTCAGCACCTGGTACGTCGCGATGGTCACCGGACGCACCTCCTTGACCGCGCCGCTGTACTCCCCGATCTCGTCGGCGGTCAGCGAGGTGCGCCGCACCAGCTCGTCCTTCCACTGCCGCGCCGAGACGGTGTTGGTGACCAGGATCAGCGTGGTGGCCTTGGCGTGCGCCATGGCCGAGGCCCCCACGAGGGTCTTGCCGGCGCCGCAGGGCAGCACCACGACACCCGAGCCGCCGTGCCAGAACGACTCGGCGGCCTCGCGCTGGTAGTCGCGCAGCGTCCAGTCGCTCTCGTCGAGGTCGATGGGGTGCGCCTCGCCGTCGACGTAGCCCGCGTAGTCCTCGGCGGGCCAGCCGATCTTGAGCAGCGCCTGCTTGAGGTTGCCGCGCTCGGAGGCGTGCACCACGACGGTGTCGGGGTCGACGCGCTCGCCGAGCATGCCCTGCACCTTCTTGGCGCGCAGCACCTCCTCGAGCACCGGTCGGTCGGTGGTGGCCAGGGTGAGCCCGTGGGTCGGGTGCTTCTCGAGGCGCAGGCGGCCGTAGCGCGCCATCGTCTCGGCGACGTCGACCAGCAGCGAGTGCGGCACGGCGTAGCGGCTGAACTCCAGGAGCGTGTCGACGACCTGCTCGGCGTCGTGGCCCGCGGCGCGCGCGTTCCACAGCCCCAGCGGGGTCAGGCGGTAGGTGTGGATGTGCTCGGGGGAGCGCTCCAGCTCGGCGAACGGCGCGATCGCCTTGCGGCAGTCCTGTGCGCGCTCGTGGTCGATCTCGAGCAGGAGGGTCTTGTCCGACTGGACGATGAGAGGGCCGTCTGTCACCGGGCAAGCCTACGGGCGCCCCGGGCGGGGCGTGCGGGCCGAGCCCGCCGAGGGTCGCTCAGGGCGCGACGGGGGCGACCGAGGTGATCCGGTGCACCGCGAAGGAGCGCAGGTCGTCGGCGCGGTGGTCGTGCGCGGTGAGGGTGCCGCCCTCGACGCTGCGCGGGTCGACGACCCGCTCGGAGCGGGTGCCGTGGTTGTCGACGTAGCCGATCAGCACGCTGGCGCCGGTCTCGACGGCCTCGCGCAGCGCCGCCAGCGAGCCGGAGGGGCTCAGCGCCTGGCCGGCTCCGGCCGGTCGGCTCGAGGCGGCCCGGTCGCCGGCGCGCACGGCGGTGACCACGGCCGAGACGGTCGCGCTGCCGCGGGCGGCCCGCAGCCCCTCGGGGCGGCGGTCGCGGGGCGTGCGCGCGCGCAGCTGGTCGGGGCGGGCGACGCGCACGGTGCCGTCGGGCCCCTCGACCACGGGCGCGGCGCCGAGCTCGCGCAGCCGCGGCAGCAGCACGTCGAGCGGGGTGGTGGAGACCAGCACGGTGGGCGCGATGCGGCGCAGGCCGAGGGAGGCGGCCCGGGGGTGGTGCAGCACCTCGCTGAGCGCGGCCTCGTCGTCGGCGCGCAGGAACGCCTCGGCGTGCCCGACGCGGATCGAGCCGAAGGTGCGGGCGGTGTCGTCGACGAGGTAGGTGAGCGGCTGGGGCACCGGGGTGCGCGAGACCGAGGAGATGAAGTCGTGCACCTCGACGGCCGACCACCCGGTGTCGAGCGCGCGGCGCACCGACGAGGAGGTGAAGCGGTAGACCGTCGCGCCGCCGCGCGACTCGACGTCGGCCAGCAGCTGCAGCCGCTTGGCGAGCGTCGACTCCAACGGCCCCGGCGCCACGGCGGTGAGGTCGGCCTGCAGCAGCACGTGGTCGACCGGCGCCGGCACCAGCGCGTCGAGGGCCGCGACACCGGCGGCGGTCTCGTCGCCGCCCGCCAGCGCCCGGGCGTACGACGCCAGCCCGCCCAGGCCGCCGACCCCGAGCGCCTCGGCCTCGCCGACGGCCCACGCGACCTGGTCGGCGCGGGTGCGGGGCCGGCGCGGGCGCAGCCAGGCGACCCGGGCCACGAGCGCGGGCAGGCCGGTGCCGGAGGCCAGCACCTGCCCGGGAGGCAGGGCGGCCAGCTCGCGCAGGGTCAGCTGCCGGGTCTCGACCTGGTGGACGCCGGAGAGCTCGGGCGCCAGGGCGTTCCACGTCTTGCCGGCGGGGTCGCGGGTGCCCACCAGCCCGGGCAGCCGGTTGCTGTCCCACCAGGCACGGGCCAGCACCCACCAGCGCTCGGCGGGCGAGCGGGTGCTCCACCGGTCGAGCTCGTCGGTCGGCAGCCACGCGGCCTCGCCCTCGGCTGCGTGGCCGGTGGCCAGCAGGCCGGCGGCCGACGCGGTCTCGACCAGCAGGGCCGTCGTGGTCTCGTCGACGTGCAGCAGCACCGACGCGGCGCGCAGGTCGCGCACGGCCAGCCCGCCGCTGCGCAGCGCGGCCGGCGGGTGGGTGCCCCAGTGGTCGAGCAGCAGCTCCACGCGGCGTACGGCCTCGAAGGCGGCGCCGGCGGCGACCTTGTCGACCATGGCCGCGGACCGCTCGACCGTGGGCAGGGCGGGCACGTCGTCGACGCGGTCGGTGGTGGTGCGCCCGCCGCGCAGCACCAGCCCGACCTCGCCGGGCAGCACCACCGACCCGCCGCCGCGGGGCACCAGCAGCCGCCGGGCCAGCAGCTCCTCGGCGGGCGTGGCGGCCTCGGCGGGGGTGACGGTGTGGCGCGAGGTGCCGGTCGTGGCCTCGCCGCCGTGGTCGAGGACGTGCTCGAGCAGGGTGCGCGCCGGGGCCGAGAGCTCGTCGAGCCGCTGGACCACCACCTCGGCCGCCATCGGCTCGGGCGAGCGGCTGCGCAGGCCGCTGACCCCCGCGCCCGGTCCGCCGGCCAGGCCCTCGGCGACCCCGCTGAGCGCGCGTGGCCCGGTGGGGGAGTCCCACACGAGCGCGAGGTCGGTGAGGTGCTCGAGCGCGGCCGTGGTGGCGGCGGGGTCGGCGTGCACGATCGAGACGAGTTCGGCGCGGGTGGTTTGGCCCGCGACGACGAGGGCATCTAGGACGCAGAGCTCGAGCCGGGTCAGCTGGTCGAGCGCACGCAGCAGCGAGGACCGGGTGGCGGCACGAGACGCCAGCTGGCCGGAGTCGTGAGGGGCCGGAGTGGCGAGATCGGGACGGGCCAGCAGCAAGCGGGACAGGCGCGCGTCCGGCCAGCTGCGCAGCTGGTCGGCGAGCGTGCGGAACCCCTCGGCAGACATCCCTCCCACGCTAGCGGCACCGGCCCAGGAGACGGCACGCGACGCCGTGGTCGAGACGGTGGCCGGCTGATGCGCGTCGAGCTGCACCACGGGGCCGCCACCGACGTCGGGCTGGTGCGCGAGGTCAACGAGGACGCCTTCCTGGTCGCCCCGCCGGTCTTCGTCGTCGCCGACGGGATGGGCGGCCACGACGGCGGGGACGTGGCCAGCGCGATCGTCGTCGAGGAGTTCGCCCGCCTCGCCGACGCCGGCTACGACCCGCGGCGCGGCGCCGAGGTGGTGGCCGCGACCCTCGAGGAGTGCCGACGCCGCATCGAGGCGTACGGCGCCGAGCAGCGCGCCGCCGGGCAGAGCGCCTTCTCGGCGGGCACCACCGCTGTGGTCGGGCTGCTCGTCGAGGACGACGGCCAGCCCCAGTGGCTGCTGGCCAACCTCGGCGACTCGCGTGCCTACCGCTTCGACGGTGGGCGCCTCGACCAGGTCAGTGTCGACCACTCCGTGGTGCAGGAGCTCGTCGACGCCGGTGCCATCACCGCCGACGCGGCCGCCCACCACCCCGAGCGCCACGTGATCACCCGGGCGCTCGGCAGCACCGAGAGCTCCGAGGCCGACTACTTCCTGCTCCCGCTGCCGGCGGTCGAGCGGCTCGTGCTCTGCAGCGACGGCGTGAGCGGGATGATCGAGGACGACGAGCTGGCCGGCATCCTCGCCGCGACCGCCGACCCGCGCGACGCCGCCGATGCCGTGGTGGCCGCGGCCCTGGCCGCCGGGGGCCGTGACAACGCCACCGTCGTGGTCGTCGATGTGGTTGGGTTGGCCCACGACCATCCCTACGACTCCGAGCAGCAGCGACTGAGCCTGGAGCAGAAGCTGGGAGCCCTGCCGTGACCTCCCCCGACGCCGCCGCGGTCCCGCCCCGGGCCTACCTGCCCGGTGACTGGTACGTCGTCCTGGGCCCGCGCGTGGTCGTGGCCCTGCCGGCCTCGGAGCCGGAGCGCGCTGCGCGGGCGTGGTCGCTGCTCGACGCCGGCGCCGGCGCCGACGAGCTGCTCGACGCCCTGCTCGGGAGCGGGCTGAGCACCCTGGCCGGGCTCGCCCTGGTCAGCGAGCACGACGACGCCACCACCCGGGTGCTGCTGCGCGGCGCCGCACGGTGGTCGGCCCAGGCGCAGGACGGCGAGGCCCGGGGCAGCGGCGAGGGCGCCTCGACCTGGAGCGAGGTGCTGGTGCGCGACGTCGGGTCCTGGCGGCTCGACCTCCCCGGCGGCCCCGGCGGCCACGGCGGCCCCGGTGCCCACGCCGGCGCCTCCGACGAGCCGGGGCTGCGCGTCGCCGGCGGCCTCGTGCGGGCCTCCTGCGTGCTCCACGGGGAGCCCGACGCGGACCCCGATCCGGAGCCGCAGCTGCAGCCGGAGCCGCACCCCGACCCCGACCCCGAGCTCGACCCAGAGCCGGAGCCGGAGCAGACGACCCCGACCCCGCCGGCGGCTCCCGTCGAGGCGGGCCCCGCCGGCGAGGCTTCGGCGGCCCCCGAGGCCTGGGGTCCCGGGGAGTCCGACCACGACGGGATGACCAAGGGCGGTGAGTGGGGCGAGGACCTCTGGCGGCACCGGCCGGGCATCCCGGGCCAGCCGCAGCCGCCCAGCGTCACCGCCAGCCCCGTGGCCCGGCTGGTGGTCTCCCACGGCGAGGAGGTCGAGGTCGACCGCGTGGTGCTGGTCGGCCGCGCCCCCGAGGCCCGCCGCTTCACCTCGACCGAGCAGCCTCGCCTCGTCACGGTGCCCAGCCCCCAGCAGGAGATCTCCTCCACCCACCTCGAGGTCCGACCGGGCTCGGGCGCCGACCACGGCAGCGCCGTGGTCACCGACCTCGGCTCGACCAACGGCACCGTGCTGGTGCAGCCCGGGCTGCCGCCCGAGCCGCTGCAGCCCGGCATCGCGGTGCAGCTGATCCCCGGCGCGATCCTCGACCTCGGTGACGGGGTCAGCATCCAGGTCGTCCGGCCCTGAGCGCCGTGCCAGCCTCCACCGTGCCGCCGGGGCCCCCGCCGCCCGCGCCCCCGCTGCCGGCGCCGCCTCGGTTGCCGGTCGCCGACCTCGAGCGCCGTTACTACGCCCACGCGGTCGACCGCGGCCTGGCCTGGTCGTCGTACGCCGCCGTCGGCGGGCTGGCCGGGTGGCTGCTCGACGACCCGCTGGTGGTGGTGGCCCTGGTGCTGGGCTGGGTGCTGGCGCTCCAGGTCGCTCTCGCGGTGCTGCTGGGCCTGCGCGGCCTGAGCCCCGGCAAGGCGCTGCTGGGCCTGCGGGTCGTCTCCGAGCGCACCGGCGGTCCGGTCGGGGTCGCGCCGGCACTGCTGCGCGGCCTGGTCGTGGGCCTGGCCGGAGTGCCGACGCTGCTCCTCGGCGCCGCGACCCTCGCCTGGACCAGCGCCGCCGACCGGGACCGTCGGCGCCGCGGTTGGCACGACCACCTCGCCGGCAGCGTCGTGGTCGACCTGCGTCCGGTGCCCGTCAGCGAGGAGGTCGAGGAGGTCCGGCCCCGGTCCATCGTCAACCTCACCGCGATGCGCCTGATGCCGACGCCGCAGCCGGCCCCCACCACTCCGGGCACCGGCACCGGCACCGGCACCGTCTCGCCCGCCCCGGCGCAGCCCGCGGCAGCGTCGAGCGCGCCCCGCCCGCCCGGAGCGCGTCGCCGGGCCGTGCCCACCGACAGCCCGACAGCCGGCCCGACGGCTGGCCCGGCACCCGGTCCGGCACCCGCCCCGGCGGGCGGATGGGTCGTCGAGCTGGACTCCGGGGAGCAGGTCGCGGTCGAGGGCCTGGTCCTGCTGGGTCGCGGCCCCGTGGCCCGCGCCGGCGAGCAGGTGCGCCGCCTGGTGCCGCTGCGCTCGCAGGACATGTCGGTCTCCAAGACCCACGCCCAGCTCCAGGTCGCACCCGACGGCGCCCTGGTGGTGATGGACCGCGGCTCCACCAACGGCTCGGTGGTGGTGCGCTCGGGGGTGGCCCGCGAGCTGGCCGCGGGCAAGCCGGTGACCCTCCTCGACGGCGACGTGGTGCGCCTGGGCGACCGCTCGCTGCGCGTGGGCCGCGCCCGCTGAGCGCGGCGTCCTCGCTACGGTGGAGGGCCTGATGACCCACGTCTGGTACGTCGCCTACGGCTCCAACCTCAGTCTCGACCGCCTCACCTGCTACGTCGAGGGCGGCTGTCCGCCCGGCGGCACCCGCGCCCACCCCGGGGCCCGCGACCGCACCCCGCCGCTGCGCAGCATCCCCGTCGACCTGCCCGGCACCACCTACTTCGCGGGACGCTCCGCGCAGTGGGGTGGGGCGGTGGCGTTCTACGACCACGCGACCCCCGGGCGCACCGCCGCCCGCGGCTACCTGGTCAGCGCGGGCCAGTTCGCCGACATCGCCGCCCAGGAGATGCACCGCGACCCGCGCGCCGACGACCCGCTCGAGCAGCTGGTGCTCGCCCCGTTGCCCGACGGCCGCCACGAGGTCGGCCCCGGTGGCTACGAGACCGTCGTCGACGTGGGCCGCCACGACGGTGCGCCGATGCTGACCTTCACCGCGCCGCACACCGCGGCGACCGCCGAGCGCTCGCGTCCCTCCGCGGCCTACCTCGCCACGATGGCCCGCGGGCTGGGCGAGGCGCACGGCTGGGAGGAGCCGGTCGCGCACGACTACCTGGCGGGATTGCAAAATCTGGCCTAGGTTCCACCGTCATGGCCTTCGCGCACACCGAGACCGCCTCGACCTCCGCCTCGCCGGAGCACGTCTGGGCGCTGTGGTCCGACACCTCGACCTGGCCCCAGTGGGACCCGAGCGTCGAACGGGTGGTGCTCGACGGGCCGTTCCGCCTCGGCACCACCGGCACCATGAGCCTGTCCGGCGGGGTGCGCGCGCCCTTCACCCTCGTCGAGGTGAGTCCCGACGCGCGCTACTGCGACGAGCTGGTCGTCGGCGAGCTGTGCATCCGCATCGACCACCGGGTCGAGGCGACCGGCCAGGGCGCGGAGATCACCGTCGAGACCACCGTCGAGGGCCCGGGGGCCGACGACGTCGGTCCGATGGTCGTGGCCCACGCCCCGCAGGCGCTGCGGACGCTGGTCGAGCTGGCCCAGGCGCGCGCCGCGGCCGCCCAGCGCGTCAGCGGCTGAGCTGCACCGGCACGCGGGTGCGGGTGCCGTCGCCGCCGCGCCACAGCACCACGCCGTCGTCGCTGGTGCGGGTGCCTCCGGCGACCCGCACCGTGTAGGTCGCCGACTCGCCCGGGGCCAGGCGCAGCGCAGCGGGGCTCACGCTGACGTCGTGCGCCTCGAAGCCGGCCGTGGAGGAGGAGAAGTAGCGCGCCCTGCTGCTGGTGTTGGTCACGGTGCGGGTGGTCGTCGACCGAGCGCCGCTCAGCAGCACCGAGGGCAGGTTCAGGGGGCGGCCGGAGGGCAGCGCACCCTCCAGCCAGGTGCGGTAGTCCTCGACCGCCAGGTCGTGGACCAGCCCGGGGCGCAGCGCCCGGACTCCACGCACCCGGCCCGACCCGGCCGCCAGGGCCGGGGTGCCCGGCACGGCGTCGGCGGTGCCGACCAGCGCGGAGCGCACCCACGCCGAGCTCCACCCTCGGCGCGCCAGGAGCCGGGCGGCGGTGCCGCTGGTCCACGCCGTGGCCGGTGAGGTGCCGGTCTGGGTGTCCCAGCGCCGTCCGACCGCGCGCGTCGGGGCCGCGCCCACCAGCCCGGAGCCGGGGGCGACGAGGTCGGGCTTGAGCACCGGCCCGGCCGGGTCGCCGGTGGCCGAGAAGCCCAGCACCTCGAGATCGCGTGCGCGGGCGCCGCGCGGCACCAGCCGCACCTTGGCGCCCGGGTGCTCGCGCGCCCAGCGGCGTACGACGCCGGCGTCGGTGGCGCCCAGGTGCACGGTGGCCACGCTGTGGAAGTCGGCGTCCACGGAGTCGGGACCGCTGTTGAGCAGGATCATGCCGACCCCGTCGGCGCGCTGCACGGCAGCGGACTTGTCGGTGCGGCCCACCCCGCCGCGCTCGCACAGCACGATGCGCCCGCCCACCTCGGCGGCGTCCAGGCTGCCGGGCGTGCACAGGGAGGCCTGCTCCCGGGTGGCGGCGGGGGCGGCCACGTCGGCGCCACGCACGAGCCGGGCCGGGCCGACCCCCTCGTCGGCGAGCATCGCGCCGTCGACGCGGGGACCGTCGGAGCCCAAGCGCACCCGCCCCTCGTGGGTGGTGCCGGTGCTGGCGCCCACCGTGGTGACCCAGGGGGAGGGGTGCGCGGCGGTGCCGTCGGAGCGGTCTCCGGCCGCGGCGACCACGACTGTGCCGGCCTCGGCGGCCCCCAGCAGCGCGACCTCGACGGTGTCGAGCCGGGGCGGTCCGCCGACCGACAGGTTGAGCACGTCGACGCCGTCGTCGGTGGCACGGTCGATGGCGGAGACCAGGTCGGCGGTGGCACAGCCGTCGTCGGAGGGGTCGGGGGCGCTCCAGCAGGCCTTGTAGACGGCGATGCGTGACTGCGGGGCGACACCTGCGTAGCGGCCGAGGTCCTCGTCCCCCACGCGCACGGCCACCTCGGCGTTGCCGGCGGCGATCGAGGCCATGGCGGTGCCGTGCCCGTCGTCGTCGCGCGGGGAGAGCGACGAGGAGGCCTTGACCCGGTCGGCGCCGAAGCCCTCGACGAACCAGTCTCCGGCCACGACCTTGCCGTTGCAGGTGGCCGGGCCCCAGTCGTCGGCGTCGGCGCAGACGCCCCCGAAGCCGGTGGGCGCCGGGCCGAGCCCGGGCGCCGAGGAGAAGACCGGGCCGTCGGGGTCGAGGCCGGTGTCGACGAAGCCGATCACCACGCCCTGGCCGCCGCGGGTCCGGGCCGACGGGCTCAGCCCCGCGGTGTCGGCACCCGGGTCGGCGGCGGAGGCCGCCAGCGGCCGGACGCTGCTGGGCTCGACCATCGCGACGCCCGGCGTGGCCGAGAGCCGGGTGGCCTGGTCGGTGCTGAGCTCGACGGCGACCCCGTTGAGGGCGGTGGTCCAGCGGTAGACCGGCTCGGGCGCCTCCACCGACTCCAGCACCCGCTCCTGGCGGGTGCGCATCCGCAGCTTCTGCAGCCCGCGGTCGAGCTCGGAGGACGTGCCCGCCGTGCCGGGACCCTCGAGGGTCACCAGGTAGAGCTCGGCGCCGCGCCCGCCGGGGCCGTCGGCCCCGGGCACGGCCTGGCCGGGGGAGGCCGCCGCGAGGAGCCCCGCCGCGCCGGCCGCCAGCGCGCAGCCGGCCGCGAGCACGCGGCGTACGCCGTGGTGCGCGGGGCGGGTGCGGGGCTCGGGCACGGGTGCTCCTGGCTGGTTCATGGCTGGGTGCGGGCTGGGTGCGGGCTGGGTGCAGGCTGGGTCGGCGGCCGGTCCGGGGACCGGTGCTCGGGCCGAGCTGCCCATTGTGACCGACGAGGCGGTCCGACGACAGCCGAACGCCGGGGTTGTGGACGACGAGGGCTCCCAGGCGCTTCGTCTACCCTCGGGGCCGTGCCTGCCCCGAGCCCCTCCACGGCCCCGTCGGCCCCCGGCCTGGCGGTGGGCTTCGACTTGGACATGACGCTCATCGACTCGCGGCCCGGCATCGCCGCGGTGCTGGAGACGCTGGCCGTCGAGCTGGGCGTCACGCTGCCGGTCGAGGAGATGACCCGGCGGCTGGGGCCGCCGCTCGACCTGATGCTCGAGCCGCACCTGGCCCGTGAGGCGGTCGGGCCCGCGGTCGACCGGTTCCGGGAGCTCTACCCCGAGCGGGCCGTCGCCGGGGCCCTCGCCCTGCCCGGCGCCGCCGAGGCGCTGGCCGCCGTGCGCGCCCACGCGGGCCGCGTCGTGGTGGTCACCGGCAAGCACACCCCCAACGCCCGGCTGCACGTGGAGCACCTGGGCCTCGACGTCGACCTCGTCGAGGGCCGGGTGTGGGGCGTCGGCAAGGCCGAGGTGCTGCGCCGCGAGGGCGTCTCGGTCTACGTCGGCGACCACGTGCACGACGTCGAGGGGGCCCTGGCCGCCGGCGCGACGAGCGTGTCGGTGCTCAGCGGCGGGGCGACCCGTGAGGAGCTGCGGGCCGCCGGCACCCACGTCGTGCTCGACGACCTCGCGCAGTTCGCGCCCTGGCTCGACGAGCACCTGCTCGACCGGCGCACCGCCGCCCTCGAGGCCGACCTGCGCGCCCGCGGCTCGCTGCTCGTCGCCTACAGCGGCGGCGCCGACTCGGCCCTGCTGCTCGCTGCGGCCGTGCGGGTGCTCGGCGCCGACCGGGTCGCGGCCGCCACCGGCTACTCCGACTCGTTGCCGCAGGCCGAGCGCGACCCCGCCCGCGAGCTCGCCCGGTCGCTGGGGGTGCGGGTGCTGACCCCGCGGACCCACGAGATGGAGCGCCCCGGCTACCGCGCCAACCAGGGCGACCGCTGCTTCTTCTGCAAGGCCGAGCTCCTCGACACCCTGGTGCCGCTGGCGGCCGAGCACGGGCTGGCGCACGTGGCCACGGGCACCAACGCCGACGACGTGGTCGCCGGCTTCCGGCCCGGCATCCGCGCGGCCGCCGAGCGGGGGGCGCTGACGCCGCTCGCCGACGCGGGCCTGACCAAGGCACAGGTGCGTGAGGTCTCCCGGCGCTGGGCCCTGCCGACCTGGGACAAGCCGGCCGCGGCCTGCCTGTCCTCCCGCGTCGCCTACGGCATCGAGGTCACCCCGCACCGGCTGGCCCGCGTCGAGCGCGCCGAGAGCGCGGTGCGCGAGGTGCTGGCCGGCGCCGGCGTGGGGGTGCGCGACCTGCGGGTGCGCGACCTGGGTGGGGCGTCCGACGCCGCACGCGCCAGCATCGAGGTCGACGCCGCGCTGCTCGGCGGGCCGCTGGCCGAGGGGCGCGGCCTGGTCGAGGAGCTGTGCGCCGCCGTGCGGCGTACCGGCTTCGCGAGCGCCGAGCTCTCGCGCCGCGGCTTCCGCTCCGGGTCGATGAACGAGCTGCTCGCCGAGCCCGAGCGGTGGCGGTGAGCCCGGGCGAGGTGGCCGAGCGCCTCTGGGACGAGGTGACCTCGCGCCAGCCGCTGCCCGACGCCTCGCTGGTGCTGCTGTCGGGAGCCGTGGCGCTCGCGCTGGTCTGGTGGCCCACCACCTGGCCGCTGGTGCGCCTGGGCGTCACGGTGGTCCACGAGGCGGGCCACGCCGTGGTCGCGGTGCTGGTCGGGCGGCGCCTGCAGGGCATCCGGCTGCACTCCGACACCTCGGGGGTCACCCTGTCGCGCGGGCGGCCGCGCGGGCCGGGGATGGTGGCGATGCTGGCCGCCGGCTACCTCGCGCCCGCCGCCGTCGGGCTCGGCGCGGCCCTGCTGCTCGCCGACGGGCGCGGCCTCGCGCTGCTGTGGCTGCTGGTGGCGCTGCTGGTCGCGCTGCTGGTGTGGGTGCGCAACGTGTACGGCGTGGTGGTGCTCGTCGTCGCGGGCGCCGGCGTGGTCGCGGTGACCTGGTGGGCGCCGCCGCTGGCGCAGTCGGTGCTGGCCCTGCTGGTGGCCTGGCTGCTGCTGCTCGCCGCGCCCCGGCCGCTGCTGGAGCTGTGGGGGCGCGGCGCGCGGGGGCGACGGGGCTCCGACCCGGACCAGCTGGCCCGGCTGACCCGGCTGCCCTCGGTGCTGTGGGTGGTGCTGATGCTGCTGGCCAACCTCGCCGGGCTGGTCGTCGGCGTCGCGACCCTGGCCCCCGACCTGCTGCAGCGCTGAACCGGTTGGTGTGCCGCGCCCGCGCCTGCCTATCCTTTGCCGTCCGGCGCTCTCGCCGGGCTGCAGACCCGACGACGACCAGAGACCGAGGACGCTGCTGTGCCCAGAGGCAAGGTGAAGTGGTACGACGCCGACAAGGGCTTCGGCTTCCTGTCGCAGGAGGACGGCCCCGACGTGCACGTGCGCGCCGAGGCGCTGCCCGAGGGCACCACGACCCTCAAGGCCGGCACCCGCGTCGAGTTCGGCATCGCCCAGGGCCGGCGCGGTGACCAGGCGCTGCAGGTGCGGGTGCTCGACCAGCCCGCCTCGGTCAGCCGCAACCAGCAGGCCGCGCGCCGCAAGCGTCCCGACGACATGGCCCCCATCGTCGAGGACCTGATCCGCCTGCTCGACGGCGTCAGCGAGACCTACCGCCACGGCCGGCACCCCGACGCGCGCACCGCCGCCCCCGTCGCCAAGCTGCTGCGGGCCCTCGCCGACGAGCTCGAGCGCTAGGCCGGCCGCGAGATTCATCGGGTACCCGATGAACCTCGCGCTGCCCGACTGAACCTTCATGGAGGTAGCGCCAGTTCCGTCGGGTGCCCGATGAATCTCCCGCCGGCCGGGGGACCCCCCGAGCCGGTACGGCGTCGGCGCTCAGCCGGTGACGGGCACCTCGCCGGGGTAGCGGCGACTGCGACCGGCGAGCACGAAGAACATCCAGGCCGCGAGCACGGCGAAGGCCACGCCCAGCCCGAGGCGCGGGGGGTCGAGGGGCAGGGCGATGCCGACGAAGCCGCCCACCACCCACGCGAGCTGCAGCGTGGTGTCGCTGCGGGCGAAGGCGCTGGCCTGGACCTTGGTGGGCACGTCGCTCTGGATGGTCGCGTCGAGGCAGAACTTGGCCAGCGACTGGGCCAGCCCGGCGCACAGGCCGAGCGCGACCAGGGGCAGCACGCCGTAGAACACCGTGGCCAGCAGCGCCGCGGCGGCGTCGAGGGCCAGCACCAGCACGACGGTGGTGCCGGGGTGCAGGTTGCGCAGCAGCGAGGCCACCGCCACGCCACCGGCGTTGCCGAGCCCGGCCGCGGCGACCACGAGCCCGATGAGCACCTCGGCGCGCAGGCCGCTCTCGGGAGGGTTCTCGCGCAGCAGGAAGGCCATGAACATCAGCAGGAACCCGCTGAGCCACCGGGGCCCGCAGTTGGCGCGCAGCGCGAAGGCGACCGAGGTCGGGATGCGGGTGCGGGGACGGGCGCCGGTCGGGGCGGACCCCCGGCGCCCCGGCGCCGGTGCGTCGACGCGCACCGAGTCGCCGGGCGCCATCAGCACCAGCACCTCCTCGCCGACCGAGGAGTCCACGCGCTCGGGCAGCTTGATGGCGAAGACGGTGGCCACCACGAAGAGCACGAACGCGTAGCGCAGCGACCACTCCGGGCCGACGAGCGAGGCCAGCCCCGCCAGCGGCGCCGAGATGGTGGCGCCGAGGATGCCCGAGAGCGAGACCCGGCCGTTGGCCTTGACCAGCGACACCCCCCGCGGCAGCAGGCGGGGCACCGCGGCGGCCCTGGTCACGCCGTAGGCCTTGGAGGAGACCAGCACGCCCAGCGCGGCGGCGAAGAGCCACGGCGAGTCGCCGGTGACCGCGCCCGCCAGGCCCCAGCACAGGAAGGCGCGGATCGCCATGGTCGAGCCGATGGCCCACCTGCGCCCGTGGCTGAACCGGTCGAGGAACGGCCCGACCAGCGGGGCCACGATGGCGAAGGGCAGCATCGTCAGGCCCAGGAAGAGCGCCACCTGGCCGCGGGCCTCGCCCGAGGGGACGGTGAAGAACAGGCTGCCGGCCAACGAGATCGCGACCGCCGCGTCGCCGGCGGTGTTGAAGAAGTGCAGGTAGAAGAGCCGGTTGAGGCCCGACTGCTCGGCGCCCTCGGCGTTGGCGGCCCGCTGGGCCTGGCGCCCCACGTACCGGCTGGCCCGCGTGGTGGCCCGGGTGGCGCCGCGTGCCGCGCTCGCGGCGCCGCGAGCCGTCACCCTGGCGCCGGAGCCCAGGCCCCGGCCGACCGCGCGGGCGCGCTCGCCGGAGGACCCCGCCGGGGCCCCGGCGGGGTCGTGGTCGGGGCGCTGCGACGGCATGGGCACATCCTGCCTGGTGGCCCCGACGGCGCGTGCGCCAGCACGCCGCGAGCCGCGGGGGAGGGGGCGCCCTCGCCGGGAGGTGGGGCCAGCAGGCATGATGTCGGGCCGTGAGCACCATCGCCCGGGTCAAGCCCGATGCCGTCGCCGTCGCTGCCGTCGAGGTGGCGCGCGAGGCCCTCGTCTCCGACGTGGGTGCTGCCGACGTCGGCGAGCACCTCGGCCACGTCGTCGAGGCCGAGCGCGTCGTCACCCACCAGTTCGCCTGCACCCGAGCCGGGTACGTCGGGTGGCGCTGGTCGGTGACCGTGGCCCGCGCCCCGCGCCAGAAGCACGTCACCATCGACGAGGTCGTGCTGATCCCCGGCGACGAGGCGATCGTCGCGCCCCCGTGGGTGCCCTACCGCGAGCGGATGCAGCCCGGCGACATGGGCCCCGGCGACCTGCTCCCGGTCGACGAGGACGACCCGCGCCTGGTGCCGACCTACTTCTTCGGCGACGACCCGCTCGACACCGACGACAAGGCCCAGGTCCGCCAGGTCGCCCAGGACCTCGGCCTGGGGCGCGTGCGCACGCTGTCGCCGGAGGGCCGTGACCTCGCCGCCCAGCGGTGGTACGACGGCGAGCAGGGCCCCGAGTCCACCCTGGCCAAGCAGGCCCCCGACAGCTGCTGGTCGTGCGGGTTCCTGGTGCGCCTGGCCGGGCCGCTCTCCGAGGCCTTCGGGGTCTGCGCCAACGGCAACGCCAACGACGACGGTCGCGTGGTGGCCTTCGGCCACGGCTGCGGAGCCCACTCCGAGGTGCGCCTGGCCAAGAAGCACGAGCCGCAGCCGCTGCCCGAGCACGTCTTCGACACCCTCGCGCTGGACCCGCTCGAGGGGCGGCGGCGCTAGCCAGCCCCGGCGCCGACGCTCAGGCGTCGGCGGTGAGCACCCACACGGCGTACTCGTCCGAGGGCGCTGCCAGCTCGTAGGAGCCGAAGCGGTGCTGCACGCGCAGCCCGGCCGCGGCGGCGTCCTGCACGAACTCCTCGGGCGGGTAGCTGCGGGCGTGCTCGGGCCCGCCGACGAGGTGGTAGCCGACCAGGAGCCGCCCACCGGGCGCCAGCCGGGCCCGCATCGTGGCCAGCGCCTGCCGTTCGGTGCCCTCGGCGAGGAAGACGACCACGTTGCCGACGCAGACCACCAGGTCGACCTGGTGCGCCCGGTCTCCGAGGACGCGGCCCACCCGGGCGTCGTCGAGCTCGAGCAGGTCGGCCTGCACCACGTCGACGGTCGGGTACGTCGCTCGGCACTGGGCGACCAGCGCGCCGTCGGGCTCGACGGCCGTGACCCGGTGCCCACGCGCCTGCAGGGCTGCGCTGACGCGGCCCATCCCGGCCCCCACGTCGAGCACCCGGGCCCCGCGCGGCAGCAGCGCGTCGGCGAGCCGGGCCTCCCCGTCGACGTCCTGGCCGGTGGCCACGAGCTCGGCGAAGCGTCGGCCGAAGCCCTCGGTGGCCTGGGGTCCCGAGCGCGCCCAGCGGCTGGGCGGCGGGTCCGCGTGGGTGCTCATGCCGACGGCTCGTCGAGCTCGCGGCGGGTGGCGCGCCGGCGCCGGCAGTACTCCAGCCCGAGCAGCCCCAGCCCGAAGCCGGTCAGGCAGGTCCACACCCACCAGGTGCGGTCCTGCGCCTGCAGCTCGCCGTAGAACGGCAGCAGCGCCACGAACCCGACCAGCCACAGCGCGGTGCCGACCTCGACCGTGCGCACCCCGTCGACGTCGAGGGGCTCGACGTCGGCCACGAGGAAGGTCCGGTTGCCGATCTCGTGCTTGCCGGGCTGGTCGTCGCGCAGGTCCACGCCGCGACTCTAGTGGCCGCGACCACCCGGTCCCGACCCGCGTGGCGGCGGCAGGGCGGCTGCTGGGATGCTTGGCGCCCGTGAGCACCCCCACGGCGCCGGCCAGGTCCGGTATCGACGGCTTCTTCAAGATCTCCGAGCGCGGCTCGACCCTCGGACGGGAGGTGCGCGGCGGTGTCGTGACCTTCCTGACGATGGCCTACATCGTCGTGCTGAACCCGCTGATCCTCGGGTTCGTCGCCGACTCGGAGGGCAACTACCTGGGCGGCGGCCCGGGCGACGGGTCGAACCTGCCGGCGATCGCTGCGGGCACCGCGCTGGTGGCTGGAGTGCTGACGATCCTGATGGGCTCGCTGGCCAACTTCCCGCTGGCCCTGGCGGCCGGGCTGGGCCTCAACGCCTTCGTCGCCTTCTCGGTGGCCACCCAGTCGACCTGGGCCGACGCGATGGGCCTGGTGGTGCTCGAGGGCATCGCGATCCTGGTGCTGGTGCTCACCGGCTTCCGCACCGCGGTCTTCCACGCCGTGCCCACCCAGCTCAAGGTCGCGATCTCGGTCGGCATCGGCCTGTTCATCGCCCTCATCGGCTTCGTCGACGCCGGCTTCGTCAGCCGCATCCCCGACGCCGCGGGCACCTCGGTGCCCGTGCAGCTGGGCACCACCGGCACCCTCTCGGGCTGGCCGGTCCTGGTCTTCGCGGGCGGCCTGGTGCTGCTGGTGGCCCTGTGGGTACGCCGGGTGCGCGGCGCGATCCTGATCGCGATCCTGGCCACCACCGTCGTGGCGCTCGTCCTCGAGGCGGTGCTCGAGCTGGGTGCGCGCAACGACAACCCGGGCGGCTGGTCGCTGACCGTGCCGCGCTTCGACGGCTTCGTCGACCTGCCCGACTTCGGCACCCTGGGGCAGTTCTCGCTGTTCGGCGCGTTCACCTCGATCGGTGTCGTGGCCGCGCTGCTGCTGGTCTTCTCGCTGATGCTGGCCGACTTCTTCGACACCATGGGCACGATGACCGCCATCGGCGCCGAGGCGGGACTCAACGACGAGGAGGGCACCCCGCCGCGGATGCAGCGGATCCTGGTCGTCGACTCGGTGGCCGCCATCGCCGGTGGCGCGGGTGGCGTCTCGTCCAACACCTCCTACATCGAGTCCGCCTCGGGCGTCGGCGAGGGGGCGCGCACCGGGCTCGCCTCCGTGGTGACCGGCCTGCTCTTCCTGCTCACGATGTTCTTCACCCCGGTCGTCTCGGCGATCCCGTCCGAGGCGGCCGTGCCGGCGCTCGTGCTCGTGGGCTTCCTGATGATGCAGCAGGTCACCGAGATCACCTGGTCCGACGTCGAGATCGCGCTGCCGGCCTTCCTGACCATCGTGCTGATGCCCTTCACCTACTCCATCTCGGTCGGCATCGGGGCCGGGTTCCTGGCCTACGTGCTGATCAAGCTGGTCGTGGGCAAGGCCCGTCAGGTGCACCCGCTGCTGTGGCTGGTCTCGGCGCTGTTCCTGGTCTACTTCGCGATCGGCCCGATCACCGACCTGCTCACCTGACGACGCTCTCCTCCCACGTCGCCCGCGGAACATCCGCGGGTGCCGTGGTGTTCACCCGGCGCCATGACCCGACGGCCGCTGACCCCGTGAGAGAGCCTGGTTGAGCCCCACCTTCCGTTCCCTGTCCCACCCGAACTACCGGCGCTACGCCGCCGGCTCCCTGGTGTCGAACACCGGCACCTGGATGCAGCGGGTGGCCCAGGACTGGCTGGTGCTGCTGCTGACCGGCTCGGGGGCCGCCATCGGCATCACCACGGGCCTGCAGTTCCTGCCCTTCCTGCTGCTCTCGCCGTGGGCCGGGCTGGTGGCCGACCGCATCCCCAAGCGACGCCTGCTGCAGCTGACGAACATCGGGATGGCCGTCCCGGCCCTGGTGCTGGGCCTGCTCGCCGTCACCGGCACCGCCCAGATCTGGCACGTCTACGTGCTGGCCCTGGTGCTGGGGGTGGCCTCGGCCTTCGACGCCCCGGCCCGCCAGTCGTTCGTCTCCGAGATCGTGGGCCCCGACGACCTGGCCAACGCGGTCGGCCTGAACTCCGCCAGCTTCAACACCGCCCGGCTGGTCGGCCCGGCGCTGGCCGGGCTGCTGATCGCCGGCTTCGGCGGGGGAGTGGGCGGCACCGGCTGGGTGATCCTGCTCAACGGGCTGAGCTACGCCGCCCCGGTGCTGACCCTGCGGGCGCTCGACGCCTCGTTGCTGCGCACCCCCGAGCCCTCGGTGCGCCGCCCCGGCCAGGTGCGCGAGGGCGTCGCCTACGTCCGCGGGCGCCCCGACCTGCTCCTGCTGCTGGGCATCGTCTTCTCCGCGGGGACCTTCGGCCTGAACTTCCAGATGACCAGCGCCCTGATGGCCACCGAGGTCTTCGACAAGGGCCCCACCGAGTACGGCCTGCTCGGCACCTTCCTGGCGGTCGGCTCCCTGACCGGGTCACTGGTGGCCGCCCGGCGGGTCCGGGTGCGCCACCGGCTCGTGGTCGGGGCGGCGCTGGCCTTCGGTGCGATCGAGGTGGTGGCCGGGCTCGCGCCGTCGTACGTCGTCTTCGCGCTGCTGTGCCCGCTGCTGGGTCTCTCGGCGCTGACCATGATCACCAGCGCCAACGCGCACCTGCAGCTGTCCACGGCCCCCGAGATGCGGGGCCGGGTGATGGCGCTCTACATGATGATCTTCATCGGCGGCACCCCGCTGGGCGCGCCCTTCATCGGTTGGGTGGGCGAGACGTTCGGTGCCCGCTGGACCCTGGTCGTGGGAGGCGTGCTGACGGTGCTCGGCACCCTGCTCGCCAGCGTCGCGTTCCTGGGGGGTCGGCGCGTTTTGACCGGCCTCCGGGCGCCCGGTAGCCTCGTTCCTCGTGTCTGGGACAACCAGGCCGTTGCGCGTGCTCGGAAGTAGGTCGGCGGATCAGGACCGTCGCTGCTCCGGGCCGACAAGCCAGAGGCCGCCGCACGCAGGCGGCTCCTGACCAGGGCGACACGCCCGACCTCGGGGGCGAGCAACGCCGGAAGGCAAGCACCACCCGGACACGGCGGAGCACCTCCGTCGAGACTCCGCTTGAACATCGTGCGCTGCAGAGTGCGGCGTACTGAGAGAGAAACAGAAGGGGAACCACTCGGTGCCCACGATCAACCAGCTGGTCCGCAAGGGCCGCCAGGACAAGGTGTCCAAGAACAAGACGCCTGCCCTCAAGGGTTCGCCCCAGCGACGCGGTGTCTGCACCCGCGTCTACACGACCACCCCGAAGAAGCCGAACTCCGCCCTGCGCAAGGTCGCCCGCGTGCGCCTGTCCAGCGGCGTCGAGGTCACGGCCTACATCCCGGGCGTCGGCCACAACCTCCAGGAGCACTCCATCGTGCTCGTGCGCGGTGGCCGGGTGAAGGACCTTCCCGGTGTCCGCTACAAGATCATCCGCGGCTCGCTCGACACGCAGGGCGTGAAGAACCGCAAGCAGGCTCGCAGCCGGTACGGCGCGAAGAAGGAGAAGAGCTGACATGCCGCGCAAGGGTCCCGCACCGAAGCGGCCGCTCGACGTCGACCCGGTCTACGGGTCGCAGCTGGTCACCCAGCTCGTCTCCAAGGTCCTCCAGGACGGCAAGAAGCAGGTCGCCCAGCGCATCGTCTACGGCGCGCTCGAGGGGTGCCGCGAGAAGACCGGCACCGACCCCGTGGTGACGCTCAAGCGCGCCATGGACAACGTGAAGCCGGCCATCGAGGTCAAGTCGCGCCGCGTCGGTGGCGCCACGTACCAGGTCCCGATCGAGGTCAAGGGCACGCGCGGCACCACGCTCGCGCTGCGCTGGCTCGTCGGCTACGCCTCGGACCGTCGCGAGAAGACGATGTCCGAGCGCCTGATGAACGAGATCCTCGACGCCTCCAACGGCCTGGGTGCCGCTGTGAAGAAGCGCGAGGACACGCACAAGATGGCCGAGTCCAACAAGGCCTTCGCCCACTACCGCTGGTGATCTGCGCGGGGGGGGGGCGCCCCCCCCCCCCCCCCCCCCCCCCCCCCCCCCCCCCC
>NZ_JBDYKJ010000020.1:0-66166 GCF_040012395.1 Nocardioides sp. 31GB23
GGCGTACGGCGTCGCGTCGTCGAGGCGCCGCCCCGCGGCGGCCGCCCCCGCGACCACCAGCGGGAACGGGACAGCGAGCAGGGCGAGGGCGCCGAAGGACGCCACGGCCAGGGCGACCAGCGCCGGGTGCAGCAGCGCACGCCGCGCGACCCGTACGACGGCCTGCGCGACGATCGCGATCACCGCCGGCGCGAGCCCGAGGAAGAGCGCCTGCACCACGGCGGTCTCGCCGTAGGTCACGTAGACGCCCGAGAGCACCAGCAGCGCCACGACGCCGGGGAGGACGAACAGCACGCCGGCGACCAGCGCACCCCGCACCCCGTTGAGCAGCCAGCCGACGTACGTCGCCAGCTGCTGCGCCTCGGGACCGGGCAGCAGGGTGCAGTAGGACAGCGCGAAGAGGAAGCGCTGCTGGCCGATCCAGCGGGTCTCCTCGACCAGCACCCGCTGCATCACCGCGATCTGGCCGGCCGGGCCGCCGAAGGTCTGCAGCGAGATCGCGAACCACACCCGCGCCGCGGCGCGCAGGGGGATGACGTCGCCCGCGCGTCGGCTCACGCGAGGAGACTACGGGCGCGCCCCGCCGGTCGCCGACCTAGGATGGGCGGGTCGCCCACGGGAGGAACCCATGACCACGATCCCGACCGTCCACGTCGAGGGAGTGCCCGACCCGGTGCCGCCGGGTCTCTCGGTGCTCGACGTCCGCGAACCGACCGAGTGGGAGCACGGCCACATCGACGGCGCCCAGCACATCCCCCTCGGCGAGCTCGGCGCCCGCGTCGACGAGCTGCCCGAGGGGCAGGTCCTGGTGGTGTGCCGCATCGGCGGCCGCTCCGCCCAGGCCGTGGCCTGGCTGGGCCAGCAGGGCCACGACGTGGTGAACCTCGGGGGCGGGATGCTCGACTGGGAGGCGGCCGGCCGGCCGATGGTCAGCGAGACCGGCCGGACGCCCCAGGTCGTCTAGCTCACTGCTCGGAGGAGTCGTCCTGCTCCTCGGCGGGCTCCGACTCCTCGCCGGTGCCCCCCTCGGTGCCGCCCTCGGCACCGTCCTCGGGAGCGGCGGTCTCGGCGCAGGTGGCGCCGGCGTACTGCACGAGCGCGTTCATCTGGTTCTGCTCGGTCTTCGACAGGTCGAAGTCGTCCATGGCCGCGAGGTCCTCGGCGGTCGCGTCGGTGTCGATCTCGGCGAGGATCTCGAGGTAGACGTCGAGGCCCTTCGACGCGTCCTGCGGGGCGTCGTCGGGGATGCCGCTGGCGCTGAGCCCCTCCTTGAGGGCCTCGACGTCGGAGCCGTCCTCGAGGGCGCCGTTGCCGACCAGGGCGGTGCAGAACGCGTCGTCGCTGCCGGGCTCGCCGGCGGCCGAGGGGGAGCTCGACGACGGGGTCGTCGGGTCGCTCGCCGCGTCGGACGTCTCGTCGTCGGAGCCGCAGGCGCTGGCCGTCAGGGCGACGAGCACCGCGAGGGGGGCGAGAGCGTGCTTCACGGGGGGTCCTTCCGTTCGAGGGCGCACGGGGCAGCTGCCCCGGCGCAGCCCACGACGGTGCCACAGGATCCCGAGAGGAACCTGAACGCCGCCGCACGTGCGGCCTACTGCTGCTGGGGGTCGAGCTCGCCGAGGTCCTCCTCGGTGGGCAGGTCGAGCTCGTCGGCGCAGGTCTGGGAGACGTAGCCGATGAAGGCCACGAAGTCGCGCTGCACCTGCTCGCCGAGGTCCTCGCCCAGGGTCTCGAGGTCGTCCTGGCCGTCGGCCCGGCGCACCAGCTCGCCGAGGGTCTCGAAGCCGGACCGGGCGTCGTCGGGGATGTCCTCGGGGGTGCCGACCTCGACCAGCCGATCGACGGCGTCCTTGGCGGCGTCGAGGTCGTCGCCGCCGCTGTCCTCGATCTCGGCGTAGACGCCGCAGAAGTCCTCCCGCGAGGCGTCGTCGGGGTCCGGGTCAGGCGAAGGCCGCCGGCGGCGGCAGCGCCACCGCGACCGCGAGCCGGCGCAGGTACTCCTCGCGGTCGATCTCGACGACGCCGAGGCTGGCCAGGTGGGCGGTGCTCCACTGCACGTCGAGCAGCCGGTCGGCGGCGTGCTCGTCGCCGAGCAGGTCGACGAGGGCCACGAGGGCCACCTTCGAGGCGTCGGTCTCGCGGTGGAACATCGACTCGCCGGCGAAGAGCCCGCCCGAGGCGACGCCGTAGAGGCCGCCGACCAGGCGCCCGTCGTGCCAGGTCTCCACGCTGTGGGCCCAGCCGAGGTCGTGCAGGCACAGGTAGGCCTCGCGGATGTCGTCGTCGATCCACCCCGAGGGCCGGCGCGGGTCGGCGCACGCGTCGAGGACCTGCTCGAAGGCGGTGTCGACGCGGGTCTCGTAGGTGCGCACCGAGCGGCGCAGCGAGCGCGAGACGTGCAGCCCGTCGAGGGGCAGCACCCCGCGCCGCACCGGGCAGAACCAGTACATCGGGTCGCCGGCGTGGCCCGAGGGCATCGGGAAGAGCCCCTGCCGGTACGCCGAGAGCAGGGTGCCGGGCTCCAGGTCGGCGCCGACCCCCACCAGGTCGTCGCGCGCGTCGAAGCGGGCGGGGTCGCCGAACGACCAGGGGGAGGCGGGGGGTTCGATCGGCACCCGGGCGACGGTAACGACCATGCGGGCCGCGGCACAGACCCGGAGGGGGGTTTGTGGTGGGCCTGGGCTGCCTACCATCGGCACATGAGCAAGCGTGGAGCCCTGACGGGGCAGATCGGTCGTCGACTGGCGCCCAAGGTGACCGGCATGGCCCCCGGCGTGACGTCGTCGTTCGTGCGGGAGGCGCTCAACCGCGCCATCAGCGGCGTGGGGCCCCTGCCGCCCGCCGCGGCCGCGGCCGACGAGCAGCGCCGCGAGCAGCACGGCGACGCCGAGAAGGGCGTGCACGAGGTCATCGAGAACCACGTGCGCTACGCCGGCGCCCAGGGGTTCCTGACCAACATCGGCGGCGTGGTCACCGCCGCCGTCGCGATCCCCGCCAACATCACCGGCCTCGCGCTCGTGCAGTGCCGGATGATCGCCGGCATCGCGCACCTGCGCGGCTACGACCTCGACGACCCGCGGGTGCGCAACGCGATCCTGGTCTGCCTGCTGGGCGAGGACAGCGTGCAGCGCCTCGTCAAGGCCGGCACCGTCCCCGCGCACCCCGCCGACCTGGCCACCGGGCCGGACTCCGACCAGGCCCTCGACCGCGCCATCTCCTCGGCGGTCGCCGACGACATCATCTCGCGCATCCTGGGCAAGCGGATGGCGGTCACGGTCGCCCGCCGGGTGCCGGTGGTGGGCGGCGTCGTGGGCATGGGCGCCGACGGTTACGCCACGTGGCGCATCGGGCGCTACGCCGAGCGCGAGCTGCGGCCCCTGGCCAACCGGTAGGCCCGGTGCAGCGCGCGGCCCGGCGCCGAGCGGCGTACGACGCGCAGCGCGCGCTCCTTGGCCCGCTGCACCGGCCGCGCGGCGTCGAGCTCGCGGCGCAGGTGGACGACCTCGCCGTGCAGCCGCTCCTCCTCGTGGCGCAGCCGGGCGTTGTCGAGCAGCAGCGCGCGGACCGCGTCGACCGCGGCGGCGGCCACCTGGCTCTCACGCGGTGAGTCGGGGTCGGCCCAGTGCGGCGCGGCGGGGGCGCCGGTGAGGTCGTCGAGGTCGCCGACGACGTCGTAGCCGCGGCGGCGCAGCTCGGCGATCCACGCGTGCCCGAGCTCCTCGGCCCAGGGGTGCACGTCGGCGGGCAGGCCCAGGCGCGCCGACCGGGTGCGCGCCGACAGGGTCTGGTGGGCCAGCAGCTCGCGCACCAGCGGCCGGTAGTCGGGCGGGTCGAGCACCGGGTTGACGGCCTTGTTGATGCGCCGCAGCAGCGCGGTCTCGGGCACCCCGAGCGAGGGGTTGGCGCGCTCGGCCTCGAGGTCGAGCTCGACCTCGCCGAGCTCGTCGAGCCCGAAGGTGTGCGAGAACCGCTGCCACAGCAGGTCGCGGGGACCGCCGGGCGGCGGCACCGTCACCACGTGCACCCGCTCGGGCGGCAGGGCGTAGCCCCACCGGTCGAGGATCTCGGGGATCTCCTGCACCCCCCAGAACCAGGTGGCGATGCGGGTCGCGTGTTCGGGGTCGCGCAGCTCGGCCAGGAAGCGCTCGAAGGTGATGGTGCTGCGGTGCTTGACGTTCTCCTGCCACTCCGCGGGGATCTGGCGCACCAGGTCGCGCACCGAGACCACCACGTGCACCTCGGTGCCGTCGTCGTGGCCCAGCGAGGCCAGCGCCCGCCCTACCTGGCTGCGCGAGGCGGTGGCCAGGATCTCGTGGCTGATGATGGCGGTGCCCTCGTGGGCCCGCACCTTCGCGGCCAGCTCGTCCCAGGCGCCGATGGCCTCGGTCTCCAGGCCGCCCCAGGGCAGCCGCATCAGGTCGAGCGCGGCCAGGAAGTGCGCGTCGAAGCGGTCCGCGGGGTAGAGCACGCCCGCCTCGAGCAGCCGCTCGCGGTTGCGGAACAGCACGTCCTGGAGGTGGGAGGTGCCGGTCTTGGGGGTGCCGACGTGCAGCAGGACCCGCTGGCTCACCGTCGGTCCTCCTGCCTGGGTCGGTCTGGGTCGTGGTCTGCGTGTGGGTGGGGGTGGCGGCCTGGGTGTCGGCCGGGGTGTGCGCCTGGGTGTGGCTCCGCGTGCTCGAGCAGCATCCGCACGGCCAGGTCGAGCACCCGGTCGTCGTGCGGCTCCCCCGGCTCGGCGCCGGCCAGGCGGCGCGGGTGGTCGAGCAGCGCGTCGGCGGAGCCCAGCACCGTGCCGACGACAGGGTACGGCGCCGCGAGCAGCTCGTGGCGCATCCGGCGCGAACGGCGCACCAGCCACCGGTGGTGCTCGGGCGGGACGCCCAGCACCGGGCCCGGCGAGGAGCCCGGCAGCGGCGCGGGCGCGTCGAGCAGGCGCGGGAGCATCACCTGCCGGAGCACCTGGCGCCCCCGGGCGGGGGTGACCAGCAGGCCCAGGACGCTGCCGACCCGGCGCGCCAGGTCGATCGCGTCGGCCGGCAGCCGCGGAGCCGGTGGCACGCGGCGTACGCCGACCTGGCCCGGCAGCGCGGCCGGGTCGAGGACCACGCGCACCCGGTCGGCGCCGACCCGGGCCGTCCAGCGGCGCGCCGAGGCGACCGGGTCGGCGCCGCGGCCCAGGCGCCCGGTCTCGACGACCGTGTCGACCCAGGTGCGCCACGACGGCACCGGGCCGCCGGTGGAGAAGGCCCGGTCGGTCCACAGGTCGACGAGCATCGTCGAGAGCGGTCCGCCGAGCACCAGCACGGTCGGGTCGGGCCCGCCCGGCGGCCGGCCGTGCGCGACCAGGTGGCGGCGCGTCGCGTCGGCGCGCCACGGGTCGCCGACCAGGCGGTAGCGCGGGCGCCAGGGCCGCGGCCGCGGCGCCCGGCGCAGCCGGGACACCGGGCCCGGGCCGGGCAGCGGCGCGGCGCTCAGGTCCTCGGCCAGCAGGTTGGTGGCCACCCTGACCAGCTCGTCGGCGGGCAGCCCCGCCGGGTCGACCGGCTCGGGGCCGAAGCGCGAGAGCGGGGCGGCGCCGAGCAGCTCGAGGTCGGGGCGCCCGCGGCCGGGGGCGCTGGCCTCGAGCACGCGGCGCGCCAGCTCCTGCTCCGGGCGCACGCCCAGCTCGTGCGTGGCCAGGTTGAGCCGGCGCAGCAGCTCGAGCTGCTGGGCGCCGGGCAGCACCCGCCCGGCGCGCTCGCCGGTGCCCGCCCACCGCGACCAGGGCGTCGTACCGCCGTCGAGCAGGTGGGCCGACCAGGCCCAGGCGCGGCGCTCGCCCGCGGTCTCGTCGTGCTCGGCGGTCACTGGGCGGTCACTGGTCGGTCACCGGCGCCTCACTGGTCGCGCAGGCGGCGGGCCTGGGAGCGGACCCGGTTGACCAGCTGCTGGTCGGGGTCCTCGCGCCGCGCGGCCTCGCGGGTCATCGCCGTCAGCGCGTCGATCGCCACGGCGAGCTCGGCGCGCGCCGAGATCTTGTCGGGGTCGACCCAGGTGCCGTCGGCCGGGCGCTGCGGGCGCAGGTCGGCCACGTCGCCGAGCACCTGCACGCCGGAACCCTCGACGTACTCGATCCAGCGCTCGGCCTCGGCCTCGGCCCAGTCGTACATCTTTGGCGGCAGGCCCAGCGGTGCGGCGCCCTTGCGGCCCGCGAGCTCTTGCTCGGCGAGCAGGTCGCGCACCAGGGTGTCGTAGGTGACCTCGCGGCGGGTACGACGCCCCAGCCGCTTGTTGAGCCGGCGCAGCAGCACGGTCTCGGCGGCCCCCAGGGAGGGGTTGCGCCGCTCGGACTCCTCGGGGGCCCAGGCCGGGTCGATGTCGAAGGCGGCGCAGAAGCGCTGCCACAGCGCGTCGGGCGCCGTCGCGCCGCCGCGCTGGGGCACCGTGACGACGTGCACGTTCTCGGGCGGCAGGCCCGCGCTCCAGGTGCCGAGCACCGAGGGCAGGTCGAAGGAGCGGTAGAACCACGGCTGGCGCTGGCGCACCTTCTTGAGGAACTGGCGGTAGGTCCACTTGCGGCCCTGCTTGATGCTCTCCTGCCAGGCTGCCGGCAGCTGGCGCCCCAGGTCGCGCGCCGAGTAGACGACGTGCACGTCGTCACCGCCGCCCAGCTCGCGCTTGGCCCGCGCGACCGCCTCGGCCGGGGCGGGGGCCAGGATCTCGTGGCTGACGATGACGGTGCCGCTGGAGCGCCGGACCCGGCGCACCAGCGCGTCCCAGCTGCCCTCGGCGTGGCCGGGCTCGCCGCCCCAGTCCTGGCCGAGCAGGTCGAGCGCGGCGCGGAAGTGGAAGAGCCCCGGGCTGACCACCGGGCTGCGGGTCGGCAGCGTGACCCCGTGCGACGACAGCGACCTGGTGTTGCGGGCCAGCCGGTCCTGCAGGTAGGTCGTGCCGGTCTTCGGCGCGCCGATGTGCAGGTAGACGCGTCGGTTGCTCACGCGGGTGATTGTGCCCGATCGGCGCCGAGGGCCCGAACGACGGCCGAGGGGCTGGGGCGCCCGAGCTCGCCGGCCATCCACGCGCTGGTGGCCACGAGGGCCCCCAGGTCGACGCCGTGCTCGATGCCCAGGCCGTCGAGCAGCCAGACGAGGTCCTCGGTCGCCAGGTTGCCGGTGGCGCTGACGGCGTAGGGGCAGCCGCCGAGCCCGCCCGCCGAGGCGTCGTACGTCGTGACGCCGGCGCGCAGCCCGGCCTGGACGTTGCTCAGCGCCTGGCCGTAGGTGTCGTGGAAGTGCAGCGCGAGCCGCTCGGGGCCGACCCCGGCCTCGGCGAAGGCCTCGACCAGGGCGGTGACGTGACCGGCGGTGCCGACCCCGATGGTGTCGCCGAGGCTGAGCTGGGAGGCGCCGAGGTCAAGCAGCTGGCGCCCGGCCGTGACGACCTGCTCGATCGGCACCGGGCCCTCCCAGGGGTCGCCGAAGCACATGGAGACGTAGGCGCGCACGTCGAGGCCGGCCGCGCGGGCGCGGGCCACGGTCGGCTCGAACATCTCCATCTGGGTGGCCAGGGTGCGGTTGAGGTTCTTGGCCGCGAAGGTCTCGGTGGCCGAGCCGAAGATCGCGACGTGGCGCATCCCGAGCTCGAGCGCCCGGTCGAGGCCGCGCTCGTTGGGCACCAGCACCGGCAGGTCGCGGGCCCGGTCGCCGAGCTGGTCGTCGGTCTCGAGCAGCGCCACCAGCTCGGCGGCGTCGGCCAGCTGCGGCACCCACTTCGGGTGCACGAAGCTGGTGGCCTCGACGACGGGCAGGCCGGCGGCGACCAGGCGGCGCACGAACGTCGCCTTGGTCTCCAGCGGCACCAGCGCCTGCTCGTTCTGCAGGCCGTCGCGGGGCCCGACCTCGTAGATCGTGACCCTCTCGGGCAGGCCGGGCGCGGGCACCCGCATGGGCAGCGCGCCGATCGCGGGCTCGCGGTGGGTCATGCCGGCCCCTCCTCCTGTGCGGTTGGTTCCACGTGGAACAACACGTGCCCCAGCGGCACCTGGCGTCCCGTCTCGGCGTCGACCGTGGTGACGGTGCCGTCGAAGGGCGCGATCAGGGCCAGCTCCATCTTCATCGCCTCCAGCACGCCGAGCACGTCGCCCTCGACGACCTGCTGGCCCTGCTCGACGCGGACGTCGAGCACGGTGCCGGGCATCGGCGCGACCAGGGAGCCGTCGCCGGCCTCGGGGCCGTGGTCGGCGAACGGGTCGGGGCGCTGCCAGGCCCAACGCTGGCCGCGGTGGGCCACCTCGACGTCACCGGAGCGCACGTCGAGCACGGCGTGCTCGGCGTGGCCGTCGACGATCAGGTGCACCGTGTGGTCGGCGACCGAGACCGTGCGGACCTCGTGGTCGTCGACCCGGCCGCGGTGCCGGTCGACCACGAGGCTGGTGCCGTCGAGGGTCACGGTGTCGGGCGCCGGGTCGGCGCCCATCCGCCAGCCGTCGGCGTGCCAGGGGCCGCTGGGCGGCGCGCCCGCGGGGCCGCCCGCCGGGGCGTCGGCCTCGCCGGTGTCGAGCAGCACCTGGGTCCAGGCCGCGAGGACCCGGGCCAGGTCGCCGTCGGGGGCGGGCACCTCGTGCCGGTCGAGCCAGGCGGTGTCGATGGTGGCGTCGCGGAACTCCTCCCCCGCCGCCAGCGCGCGCAGGAATCCGGTGTTGGTGGTCAGCCCGAGCACGGCGGTGTCGTCGAGGGCGGCGACCAGGCCGGTGCGGGCGCCCTCGCGGTCGGCGCCCCACACGACGACCTTGCCGAGCATCGGGTCGTAGGCGGTCGAGACCTCCTGGCCCGAGACCAGCGCGTGGTCGACGCGCACCCGGGCGCCCTGGCGCTCGGCGCTCGCCGGCCAGCGCACCAGCGTGGCGGTGCCGGCCTGGGGCAGGAACCCGCCGAAGGAGTCCTCGGCGTAGACGCGCGCCTCGATCGCGTGTCCCTCGAGGCTGACGTCGTCCTGGTCGAAGCCCAGCGGCTCCCCGGTGGCGACCTGCAGCTGCAGCGCCACGAGGTCGACGCGCTCGCCGCGCACCCGGGCCACCTCCTCGGTGACCGGGTGCTCGACCTGCAGGCGGGTGTTCATCTCGAGGAAGTAGAACTCGCCGGAATCGTTGTCGAGGAGGAACTCGACGGTGCCGGCGCCGGTGTAGCCGACCTGAGCGGCCAGGGCCACCGCCGAGGCCGTGATCGCGGCCCGCTGCTCGTCGCTGATCGTGGGGGCCGGGGCCTCCTCCAGCACCTTCTGGTGCCGGCGCTGGGTCGAGCAGTCACGCTCGAAGAGGTGCACCACGTGGCCGTGGGTGTCGCCCATGACCTGCACCTCGACGTGGCGGCCCGACTCGACGTACTTCTCGATGAGCATGGTGTCGTCGCCGAACGACGAGCTGGCCTCACGACGCGCGGCGCCCAGCGCCTCGGCGTACTCGCCGGCCGAGCGGACGACCCGCATGCCCTTGCCGCCGCCGCCGGCCGCGGCCTTGACCAGCACCGGGTAGGCGAAGGTGGCCGGGTCGTCGGCCAGGTCGTACGACGGCACCACGGGCACGCCCGCGGCGACGGCGATGTCGCGCGCGGCGTCCTTGCGCCCCATCGCGTCCATCACCTCGGCGGTCGGGCCGACCAGGGCGAGGCCGGCCTCGGCCAGCGCCCGGGCGAAGGGGGCCCGCTCGGAGAGGAAGCCGTAGCCGGGGTGCACGAAGCCGGCGCGGGTCTCCCTGGCGGCGGCGACCACCTCCTCGATGTCGAGGTAGGAGCCGACCCGCACCGCGACGTCGGCCTCGGTGACGTGCAGCGCGCCGGCGTCGAGGTCGGTGTGCAGGGCCACGGTGCGCCAGCCGAGGCGGCGCGCGGTGGCCAGCACCCGGCGGGCGATCTCGCCGCGGTTGGCGACCAGGAGGGTATGCATGTGCGTCTCCATCATTTGGTTCCCTCGGGGTCCCCGCGGCGTTGTTCGTGGAGGAGCGCAGCGGGGGAACGAAGAACGTCGTGGGGTGATTTCACATCCGGAAGATGCCGTAGCGGGGCTCGGGGATCGGCGTGTACGCCGTGGCCGCGAGGCCCATCCCGAGCACGCGGCGGGTGTCGGCGGGGTCGATGACGCCGTCGTCCCACAGTCGCGCGGTGGCGTAGTAGGGCGAGCCCTGGGTCTCGTACTGCTCGCGGATCGGGGCCTTGAACTGCTCCTCGTCCTCGGCGCTCCACTCCTCGCCGCGGGCCTCCAGGCCGTCGCGGCGCACGGTGGAGAGCACGCCGGCGGCCTGCTCGCCGCCCATCACCGAGATCCGGGCGTTGGGCCACATCCACAGGAAGCGCGGGTCGTAGGCGCGCCCGCACATCCCGTAGTTGCCGGCGCCGTACGAGCCGCCGATGACGACGGTGAACTTCGGGACCACGCTGCAGGCGACCGCGGTGACGAGCTTGGCGCCGTCGCGGGCGATGCCGTTGTTCTCGTACTCGCGCCCGACCATGAAGCCGGAGATGTTCTGCAGGAAGACCAGCGGGATGCCGCGCTGGTTGCACAGCTCGATGAAGTGGGCGCCCTTGAGCGCCGACTCGCTGAAGAGGATGCCGTTGTTGGCCACGATGCCGACCTCGTGGCCCCAGATCCGCGCGAAGCCGCAGACCAGGGTGTCGCCGTAGAGCTTCTTGAACTCGTGGAAGCGGCTGCCGTCGACGACGCGCCGGATCACCTCGCGCACGTCGTAGGGCGTGCGGGTGTCGGTGGGCACCACGTCGTAGAGCGACTCGGGCGGCTCGTGCGGCTCCTCGACCTCGGCGGCCGCGGTGCGGTGGGGGCGCGCCGGGGGCAGGGTGCCGATGACGCTGCGCACGATGTCGAGCGCGTGGGCGTCGTCGTCGGCGAGGTGGTCGACCACGCCGGAGGTGCGGGCGTGCACGTCGCCGCCGCCGAGCTCCTCGGCGGTCACGACCTCGCCGGTGGCCGCCTTCACCAGCGGCGGGCCGCCCAGGAAGATCGTGCCCTGCTCCTTGACGATGACGGTCTCGTCGCTCATCGCCGGCACGTAGGCGCCGCCGGCGGTGCACGAGCCCATCACGCTGGCGATCTGCGGGATGCCGGCGGCCGACATGTTCGCCTGGTTGAAGAAGATCCGGCCGAAGTGCTCGCGGTCGGGGAAGACCTCGTCCTGCATCGGCAGGAACGCCCCGCCGGAGTCGACGAGGTAGACGCAGGGCAGGTGGTTCTCGGCCGCGATGGTCTGGGCGCGCAGGTGCTTCTTGACCGTCATCGGGTAGTAGGTGCCGCCCTTGACGGTCGCGTCGTTGGCCACGATCACGCACTCGCGCCCGTGGATGCGGCCGATCCCGGTGACGATGCCGGCGCTGGGCACCGGCGTCTCCCCCGGCGCGCCGTACATCTCGGTGGCCGCCAGCGGGCTCAGCTCGAGGAAGGGGGTGCCGGTGTCGAGCAGGCGGTCGACCCGCTCGCGGGCCAGCATCTTGCCGCGCCCGGTGTGCTTGGCCCGCGCCGCCTCGCTGCCGCCCGTCCGTGCCGCCGCCAGCCGCTCGCGCAGGTCGGCGACCAGGTCCCTCAGTTCGCTCACCCGCCCAGGTTAGCGATCATTAACCTGCCCCACCACCGCGACCCGGCCTGAATATCGCGCTGACCCGGCCCGAGCTGACACCCGGGATGTCGGAACGGGCCGGGTGGGCGCGAGATATGGGCCTGGTCGGGGTTAACGGGCGCTAACCTCGAGGCATGTCCCGGCGCGAGCAGATCCTGGCCACCGCGGCGGAGCTCTTCGCCAAGCGCGGCTTCCACGGGGTCTCGGTGGCCGACCTGGGCGCGGCCTGCGGGGTGTCGGGGCCGGCGCTCTACAAGCACTTCGCCTCCAAGGACGCGGTGCTCGCCGCGATGCTGGTCTCGATCAGCGAGCAGCTGCTCGAGGTGGGCCGCGAGCGGGTGGCCGCGGCCCCCGACGCCCGGGCCGCGGTGGTGGCGCTGGTCGACTGGCACGTCGACTTCGCGCTGCGCCACCGCCCGCTCATCGTCGTGCAGGACCGCGACTGGGAGTCGCTGCCCGAGCAGGCGCGCGAGCAGGTGCGGGCGTTGCAGCGGGCCTACGTCGACGTGTGGGCCCGCGAGCTGCAGTCGGTGCACCCCGGGCTCGGCCTCGAGCAGGCGCGGTCGATGGCACACGCGACCTTCGGGCTGATCAACTCCACCCCCCACAGCGCGCTGCTGCCCGACCCGGCGATGGGCGACCTGCTGCACCGGATGGCGCTGGGCGCCCTCGGCCTGGAGCCGGCGGGCCTGGCTCAGGTGCCGCAGAACGTCACGTAGGGCCCGGCCCCCTCCGGGCCCGGGCGCGCGTGCGCCTCGAGGCCCGGCCGCTCGTCGTACGGCGCGGTGACGGCCTCGAGCAGCCGGTGCAGCGGCGCCACGTCGCCCGCGGTGGCGGCCTCGAGAGCCTCCTCGACCAGGTGGTTGCGCGGCACGTAGACGGGGTTGACGCGGTCCATCGCGTCGGCGTCGGGGTCGAGGGCCCGCCAGCGCTCGAGCCAGGCGTCGAGGCCGGGCAGGTCGAGCACCACCCCGCGCACGCCCTCGGCGTCGCCGCGCGCCGCGTCGCCCAGCGAGCGCCAGAACGAGGTGTGGTCGACCCGCGCGGCGGCCATCAGCGCCAGCAGGTCCTCGACGAGCGGGGCCACCAGGGCCCGCTCGAGCCCCTCGGGCAGGCCCAGCTTGGTGGCCGCACCGTCGGTGAAGGCGTCGGCGTACGCCGTCGCGAAGCGCTCGAGCGAGGCGGTCGCCGCCGCGACGGCGCGCTCCTCGTCGTCGTCGATGAGCGGCAGCAGGGCCTCGGCGAGCCGTGCGAGGTTCCACTGCGCGGCCGCGGGCTGGTTGCGGAAGGCGTAGCGACCGCCGGTGTCGATCGAGCTGAAGACCGTCGCCGGGTCGTAGGCGTCGAGGAACGCGCACGGGCCGTAGTCGATGCTCTCGCCCGAGATGGTCATGTTGTCTGTGTTCATCACGCCGTGCACGAAGCCGACCAGCACCCACTGCGCGACGAGCCGGGCCTGCGCGTCGACCACCCCCTCCAGCAGCGCGAGGTACGCCGCTCCCCCGGGGCCGGCCCCGCGGGCGGCCGGGTGGTGGCGCTCGATGGCGTGGTCGGCCAGGCGCCGCAGCAGGTCGAGGTCGCCGCTGGCGCGGGCGTACTGGAAGCTGCCGACCCGCAGGTGGCTGGAGGCGACCCGGGCGAGCACGGCGCCGGGCAGCGGCTGGTCGCGGTGCACCGCGCGGCCGGTGGCCACCACCGCGAGCGACCGGGTGGTGGGGATGCCCAGGGCGTGCATGGCCTCGCTGATCACGTGCTCGCGCAGCATCGGCCCGAGCGCGGCGAGCCCGTCGCCGCCGCGGGCCCAGGGCGTGCGCCCCGAGCCCTTGAGGTGCAGGTCGCGCAGCTCGCCGTCGGGGCCGGCCAGCTCGCCGAGCAGCAGCGCCCGGCCGTCACCCAGCCGGGGCGAGTAACCGCCGAACTGGTGGCCCGCGTAGCCCTGCGCGACCGGCGTGGCGCCCTCGGGCAGCACGGCGCCCACCAGCAGGGCGACGCCGTCGTCGCTGCGCAGCCAGGCCGGGTCGAGCCCCAGGTCGTGCGCCAGCGGCTCGTTGAGCACCACCAGCCGCGGCTCCGGGGCCTCCTCGGCCTGCCAGCGCACCGCCAGCTCGGGCAGCGCGTCGGCGAACCGGGTGCCCAGGCGCAGGTCGTCGGAGGTGCTCACGCTCATGCTCCCACGCTACGCCGGGAGGCCAGCGCGGCCGGTCACAGCAGGTGGTCGACCTCGGGAGGCCCGTCGCCCAGCAGCACCTCGAGCAGCCGGGCGGCGCGCGCGGCGGCGTCGTACGCCGTGGTCAGGTCGTCGTCGTCGGGCTCGGCGTCGCCGTCGGGATCGGCGGGCCCGCGGGCGTGCAGCCGTGCCAGCAGCTCCTCGCGGCCGGTGCCGCGCAGGTGCAGCAGCACGAACGGGTCGGCCTCGAGCAGCCAGGTGAGCTGGTGCAGCACCGCCAGCGCGTGCACGCACGGGTCGACCCACCCCTCGCAGCTGCAGGTGGTCTCGAGCTCGCCGCCGTAGGGCAGCAGCTCGACGCCGGCCTCCTCGGCGTGCTCGACCAGCTCGTGGGGCAGGTCGCCGGCCAGCAGCGCGGTGACGCGGCCGGCCTGGGCGGCGACGGTCTCGACCAGCGCCGCGGCGCCGGCGTCGTCGAGCACCGGCACCGCGACCTCGACCCGCCACTGACCGCCGCGCTCCTCGACGACCGCCACGGCCGTGCCGGGGCCCACCTCGATGGCCCGCACCCGGCCCGAGCGCGCCAGCGAGCGGCCCGCGACCAGGTCGGCCTCGGCGTACGCCGACTCCTCGACCGCACGCACCCACGCCTTGCCCCACCACCGGTCGGCGCGGCTGGTGCGGCGGCGCGGGGGCAGCCGCGGGTGCACCACGGTCTGCCCGCTCACCACTCAGTCCTCCCGGCGCAGGGTGACCAGGTCGCGCAGCTCGGCGTCGCTGAGCTCGGTCAGCGCGGCCTCGCCGTTGCCGAGCACCGCGTCGGCCAGCGCCCGCTTGCGGGTGAGCAGCTCGGCGACCTTCTCCTCGATGGTGCCGCGCACCACCGGGCGGTGCACCTGCACGGGCCGGGTCTGCCCGATCCGGTAGGCCCGGTCGGTGGCCTGCTCCTCGACGGCGGGGTTCCACCACCGGTCGAAGTGCACGACGTGGTCGGCGCGGGTCAGGTTGAGACCGGTGCCGCCGGCCTTGAGCGAGAGCAGGAAGACCGGCGCCTCGCCGGGCGGGGCGTCCTGGAAGCGGCGCACCATCGCCTCGCGCTCGCGCACCGGGGTGCCGCCGTGCAGCAGCTGGGTGGGCACCCCGCTGACGGCCAGGTGCCGCTCGAGCAGCCGGGCCATGGCGACGTACTGGGTGAAGACGAGCACGGCGCCGTCCTCGGCGAGCACCGTGCCGACCAGCTCGTCGAGCAGGTCGAGCTTCTCCGAGCGGCCCCCGAGCCGGCCGCCGGCCTGCTTGAGGAAGTGGGCGGGGTGGTTGCAGATCTGCTTGAGCCCGGTCAGCAGCATCAGCACCAGCCCGCGGCGCGAGTCGGGGTCGGCGCGCTCGATGCGCTCCATCGTGTCGCGCACGAACGCCTCGTAGAGCACCACCTGCTCGCGGGTCAGGCTCAGCGGGTGGTCGGTCTCGGTCTTGGGCGGCAGCTCGGGGGCGATGCCGGGGTCGGACTTGCGCCGGCGCAGCAGGAACGGCGCGATCAGGTCGGCGAACTGGCGCGCCTTCGTCGGCTCCTCGCCCGTCTCGATCGGCGCGGCCCAGACCCGGCGGAAGGCGTTGCGGCTGCCGAGCAGCCCCGGGATCGCCCAGTCGAGGATCGCCCACAGCTCGGTCAGGTCGTTCTCGACGGGGGTGCCGGTGAGCGCCACCCGGGCCTGGCTGGTCAGGGTGCGGAGCATCCGCGCGGTCGCGGCACGCGGGTTCTTCACGTGCTGGGCCTCGTCGGCGACCACGACCCCCCACGCCACCGGGCGCAGGCTCGAGGTCTCGGGGTCCTTCGCGTCGCTGCGCATCGTGCCGTAGGTGGTCAGCACGAACCCGGGGTCGCCGTCGAGCCCCGCCTCGAGGTCGCCGAGGCTGCGGGCGGAGCCGTGGAAGCGCCGCACCGGCACGCCCGGCGCGAAGCGCCGCACCTCGGCCTCCCAGTTGCCGAGCAGGCTGGTCGGGCAGACCACCAGTGTCGGCAGCGGCTCGCGGCCCTCGGCGCGCGCGGCCTCGACCCGGTGCAGGTGCAGCGCGATGACCTGCACGGTCTTGCCCAGGCCCATGTCGTCGGCCAGGCAGGCCCCCAGCCCGTACGACGTCAGGTCGGCCAACCAGGTGAGCCCGTGCCGCTGGTAGTCGCGCAGGGTGGCGGCCAGGCCCGCGGGCGGCTCCACCGGGTCGCGGGTGGCGGCGCTGGTGATCCGGTCGCGCACCTGCAGCAGGCTGGCGCCCACCACGACGCTCTCCTGGCTCTCGGCGCCCCGCTCGACGGCCGCGACGCCGGTGAGCGCGGAGGCCAGCGCCTCGGCGGGGCGGACCTCGCGGACCAGCCGCCTGCGGGCCCGACGGGCCACCGCGGGGTCGACGACGGTCCACGCCCCGCGCAGCTTCATCACCGGCGAGGCGGCCTCGGCGAGCTGGTCCATCTCCTCGGGCGTGAGCGGGTCGCCGTGCAGCGCCACCTGCCACTGGAAGGCGAACATGCTCTCGGGCGTCAGCAGCCCGGTCTGCAGGGGCTCCTCGCGCGGGCCGGGGCTGCGGGGCGCCTTGTCGAGCACCGCGCGGGTGGTCAGCTCGCGGCCCAGACTCTTGGGCCACAGCACGTCGACGCCGACCCCACCGAGCGCGGCGACCCCGTCGTCGAGCAGGCTCACCAGCTCGTCGGAGTCGAGCGTCAGCTGGTCGGGCACCCGCAGGTCGAGCAGCCGCTCGAGCACCGGCCACGCCTCGGCGGCGGCGCGCAGCGCGATGGTGGCGTGGGTGCGGGCCCGCTCGCCGAAGCCGTGCACCTCGGGCTCGTCGAGCCACAGCGACGCGGCGTCGGTGACGTGCAGCGGGTCGCGCTCGTCGTGCACCTGCAGGACCACCCGCACGGTGCCGCCGAGCAGCTCCTCCTCGTCGGCCTCGACCCGCAGGCTGACGGTCACCAGGTGCGGCAGCTGGCCGGCGTGGCGGTGCCGGGCGATCCGGCGCTGCAGCCGGTCGCGGAAGTCGGGCGAGGGCTGCAGCCCGCCCTCCCCGGCGGCCGCCGCCCCGGGGCGCTCGGCCGGCCCGGGCCGCGGCCGCGCCGGCCGGGAGGGCGCGACCGGGGCCCCGCGCGGCATCGCGTCGACCACGGCGTCGAGCACGCGGCGTACGACCTGCTCGGCCTCGGCCTCGTCGCAGCCCTCGTGGGCGCGGGCCCGGGCCAGCATCCGCACCCGGTCCTCGTCGTCGTCGCCCAGCGGCGCCACCCGCCACTGCGGCGGTCGGCCGTCGGCGGGCGCGGGCTCGAACGCGCCGGCCGCGACCAGGCGCATGCCGAGCAGCACCGCGCCCGAGAGCAGCCCGACGCTGGGGTGCAGGTCGTCGCGGGCGTGGGCCTTGGTCAGCACCGGCAGGGCGGCGCGCACCGGCAGCGCCACGGTGCGCCGGGCGTCGACGAACTCCACGACGCCCTCGCGCGGCGGGTCGGCCGGCAGGAACGTCGCTGTGCCGGTGACCGGGACGAAGCTCACGTCCGCGACGCTAGCCCCCGCCACCGACCACGTGCCCAGGGGCGGGGCGCGCGCGTCCTAGGCTCGGGGGCCATGAGCATCCTCGACGCACCGCTGGCCCGCCTCGACGGCACCGAGGGCACCCTGCGCGACCTGACCGGCGGCCGGGCCGCGCTGCTGGTCAACGTTGCCAGCCGCTGCGGGCTGACCCCGCAGTACACCGGCCTCGAGCAGCTGCACGAGAGCCACGCCGGGCGGGGCTTCACCGTGGTCGGGCTGCCCTGCAACCAGTTCGGCGGCCAGGAGCCCGGCAGCGCCGACGAGATCGCCACCTTCTGCTCCGCGACGTACGGCGTCACCTTCCCGATGAGCGAGAAGGTCGAGGTCAACGGCCCCTCGCGGCACCCGGTCTACGAGGAGCTGACCCGCGTCCCCGACCAGGACGGCGAGGCCGGCGACGTGAGGTGGAACTTCGAGAAGTTCCTGGTCGCCCCCGACGGCGCGGTGCTGGCGCGCTTCGGCCCCGCCGTCGAGCCGGACGACCCGCGCCTGGTGACCGCGGTCGAGGCCGCCTGCGGCTGAGCGGCGACGTGACCCAACGCACGCGATATCCGCTCGCGCTGAGAGGGCTCCCTACCTAGCCTTGGTCGGTGAGCACCGACACCGCGCCGACCCCGGCGCCCGCCCCGCGACCCGACGACGACAAGCTCGACAAGAACGTGCTCCTGGTGGCCGGCGTGGTCGTGCTGGGCGCGATCATGTCGATCCTCGACATCACCGTCGTCAGCGTCGCGCAGCCGACCTTCCAGGCCGACTTCGACGCCACCCCGGCGCAGACCGCCTGGACGATGACCGGCTACACCCTGGCCCTGGCCACGGTGATCCCGCTGACCGGCTGGGCGGCCGACCGCTTCGGCACCAAGCGCCTCTACATGCTCGCGGTGACCCTCTTCACCGCCGGCTCGCTGCTGTGCGCGGCCGCCACCACCGTCGAGATGCTGACCCTCTTCCGGGTGCTGCAGGGCCTGGGCGGCGGCATGCTGATGCCGCTGGGCATGACGATCATGACCCGCGCCGCCGGCCCGCACCGGATCGGCCGCGTGATGGCGGTGCTGGGCGTGCCGATGCTGCTCGGCCCGATCTTCGGGCCCATCCTCGGCGGCTGGCTGATCGACATCGCCTCGTGGCACTGGATCTTCCTGATCAACCTGCCGATCGGCATCGGCGCGATCGTGTACGCCGCCAAGGTGCTGCCCGCTGACGCGCCCACCCCCTCCGAGCGCTTCGACTTCGTCGGCATGCTGCTGCTCTCGCCGGGCCTGGCCCTGTTCCTCTACGGCGTCTCCTCGATCCCCGAGGAGGGCACCGTGCTGGCCGGCAAGGTGCTGGTCACCGCGGCCCTGGGCCTGCTGCTGGTCGTGGCGTTCGTGCTGCGCACGCTCAAGGCGCCGCCCAAGCACCCGCTGATGGACCTGCACCTCTTCCGCAACCGCACCCTGACCACCGCCGTGATCGCCATGTCGCTCTTCGCGATCGCCTTCTTCGGCGCCAGCCTCCTCTTCCCGCAGTACTTCCTCTTCCTGCGCGACGAGACCACCCTGGGCGCCGGCCTGCTGCTGGCCCCGCAGGGCATCGGCGCGATGCTGACGATGCCGATCGCCGGCGTGCTGACCGACCGCATCGGCCCCGGCAAGATCGTGATGACCGGCGTCAGCCTGATCGTGGTGGCGATGGTGATGTTCACCCAGGTCTCGGTCGGCCCGGGCGCTGTCGAGCTGGGCGAGACCTTCGCCAGGGTCGGCGACCCGTCGTACGCCTACCTGCTGGGCGCGCTGTTCGTGATGGGCCTGGGCATGGGCGGCACGATGATGCCGATCATGACCTCGGCGCTGCAGACGCTCAGCGACCACGAGATCGCCCGCGGCTCCACGCTGATGAACATCACCCAGCAGGTCGCGGCCTCGATCGGCACGGCCGTCTTCTCGGTGCTGCTGACCAACGGCTTCAAGGACTCCCCCGCCGTCGGCCAGGCCCAGGCCGCGATGCGCGAGGGCGCCCCGGTCGAGCCCGGCGTGCTGGCCCAGGGACTCTCCGACATGTCCGAGGCCTTCGGCAGCTCCTTCGCCGTGGCCGCGGTCCTGGTGGCGCTGGTGCTGGTGCCGGCGTTCTTCCTGCCGCGCCGCAAGCCGGCCCGGCAGGTCGAGCCCGGCGCGCTGGTCCACTGACGCCCGTTCCCCGCGAGCCGGCGCCGGTTCCGAACTGGCGCCGGCTCGGCGGGGCGGCTACCCCAGGTCGTCGGCGAAGCGCCGGCGCACCTGCGCCTGGTAGAGCGAGGGCGCGAGGCGCCAGAGCAGGCTCGCCACGACCGTGCCCCGGTCGGGGAAGAGCCGGGGCCGACCGGCCCGCAGCGCCTCGTCGATGCGCGCCGCGGTCTCGTCGGCCGAGCGCAGCCGGCCCACCGTCGAGCGGGCCCGCCCGGTGGGCCGGCCGTCCTCGCCCAGGGCGTGCTCGTCGATCGGGGTGTCGAGGAACGAGGGGTGCACCATCAGCACCTGCACGCCCTGGGGCTCCAGCTCGAGACGCAGCACCTCGAAGAACTGGGTGAGCGCCGCCTTCGCCGCGCCGTACGCCGCCCGGCCCGGCACCGGCATCCAGCCCGCCATCGACGAGATGCACACGACCGTGCCGCCGCTCTCGCACAGCAGCGGCAGCGCCGCCATCGTCAGCTCGACCGGGCCCTGCCAGTCGACGGCCATCACGGTGCGGAAGACCGCGGGGTCGGTGCGGTGCGCGGGGCTGCGGTGGGTGATGCCGGCGTTGTTGACCAGCACGTCGAGGCGCCCGAAGCGCTCGCGGGTCGCCTCGACCAGCGCCGCCAGGTCGCCGGCGTCGGTCACGTCGGTGACCACGCCGAGCACCCGGTCGGGGTCGAGCCCAGCGACCCGGTCGGCCAGCCCGGAGGCATCGACGTCGGCCAGCACCAGCTCGTGGCCCGCCTCGTGCCAGAGCCGGGTCATCGCCCAGCCCAGCCCGGAGGCCGCGCCGGTCACCAGGACCACGCTCACGCCGGCCCCCTCACGCCAGCACCATCCCGCGCGCCCGGGCGAAGCCCTCGAGCACCTCGGCCGTGGTGCGCTGCGGCACGTAGCCCATCTCCTCCTTGAGCCGGCGGTTCGACAGCACCGGCCGGTAGCGCAGGAACGCCACCTGCTCGGGCCCGACCGGGCGGCCCCGCCAGCGCTGCACCTGCAGCCCCGCGCGCACCAGCGGCACGGGCAGCGCCAGCAGCGGCTTGCCGAGCCGCTCGGCGATCTCGGGCATGGTCAGCGCGCCGTCACCGGCGAGGTTGTAGATGCCGGCGTGGTCGGTGGCGATGCCGTGCTCGAGCACCCCCAGCACGTCCTGGTCCCAGATCAGCACGAACGGCGAGGGGCAGCCGCGCAGCGCCACCACCCGTGCGCCCGTGAACAGCCCGGTGATCTGGTTGTCGGTGCTGTCGCCGAGCACCGTGCCGGGGCGCAGCACCAGCTGGCGCAGCCGCGGGTGGGTCTCGCGGTAGCCCGCGAGCAGCTCCTCGACCTGTCGCTTGTGGTCGCTGTAGGCGAACTCGGGGTTGCCGCGCAGCGGGTCGTGCTCGTCGATCCACGCCGGGTTGTCGGGGTGGTAGCCGTAGGCGGCGCCCGAGCTGGTGACCGTGAGGTGCTCGACCCCGGCGCCCAGGCAGGCCTCCACGACGTTGCGGGTGCCGTTGACGTCGATGTCGAAGTCGCGGGCCCGGTCGCGCGAGGCGACCAGCACCGAGGCCAGGTGCACCACGTGGGTGGCGCCGAAGCCGCGCAGGGTGTCGACCAGCGCCGGGTCGCGCACGTCGCCGCGGCGCAGCTCGAAGCCCAGCTCGTCGGCGTCGCCCAGCTCGGCGGGGTCGCGCACGTCGAGCCCCACCACGTCGTACGACGCCGCGAGACGCCGCGCCAGCTGGCGCCCGAGGTAGCCGGCCGCCCCGGTGACGACCACGCGGCGGCTCATCGCGCGCCCACCGGGTCGCGGTGCACCGGGTCGTCGGCCGGCAGCGGGCGCCGCGACCAGACCTGGGCCAGGGTGAGCCCGGAGACCAGGTGCCACACGCCCCAGAACGCGGCGACCAGCAGCACCCCGCCGAGCTCGGGGAAGAAGGTGAAGGCGATGACCAGGCCCAGCCCGGAGTTCTGGATGCCGACCTCGAGCGTGACCGCGCGGCGGTCGCTCACCGGCATCCGCAGGCCGCGGCCGATGAGCTGGCCCAGCAGCAGCGCCAGCGCGTTGTGACCGACCACGACCCAGAAGAAGGTGCCGATCTGGTCGAGGAAGAGCTCGAGGTTGTTGCCGAAGGCGATCGCGACGAAGGCCAGGAAGACCAGCATCGAACCGATCCGCCACGGCTTCTCGCTGCGCGCGGCGAAGCCCGGGAACCGGCCCCCGACGAGCATCCCCAGCGCCATCGGCAGCGCGAGCACCAGCAGCACGAGCAGCAGCAGGTCGACCCGGTCGAGCGAGATGTCGGTCATCAGGTCGCGGGTGCGCGGGTTGAGGGTGCCGTAGAGCGCGAAGTTGAGCGGCGTCAGCACGGTCGCCGCCAGGCTCGAGACGGCCGTCATCGAGACCGACACCGCCACGTTGCCGCGGGCCAGCCAGGTCAGGATGTTGGAGAACGACCCGCCGGGGCAGGCCGCCACCAGCATCATCCCCAGCGCGACCTCGGCGCTGACCGGCAGCAGCCAGGCCGCCAGGCAGGTGCCGGCCGGCAGCAGCACGAACTGCGCCACCAGCCCGGCCGCCGGTGCCTTGGGCGCCTTGACGATGCGCACGAAGTCGGCGGGGCGCAGGGTGAGCGCGACCCCGAACATCATCAGGCCGAGCAGGATGTTGAGCAGGGTCAGGTCGGGCAGCGCGATCTCGGTCATGCGTGCACCCGCTCGCCGGCGCGCCGCGCGGGGGCAGCGGGCGGCTCGGGGAGCTCGGGCAGCTCGGCGAGGTGCGCCGAGAGCGCGTCGAGGTAGGTCTGCTTGTCGACGTAGTAGGCCATCCGCGCCAGCGGCAGGTAGTCGTATCCGCCGTCCTCGCGCTGGGTCGAGCGCTCGCGCCGGGCCCGGTCGAGGGCGTCGGTGGCGCCGGTGCCGGCCCGGCGGTGGGCCAGGTAGCGCGCGACCAGCAGCGCCTGCTGGTGCCGGCCCTCCCAGCCCAGCCCGGTGGCCTCGACCATCCCCATCACGAAGAGGTCGTCGCGCTCGGGGTGGAAGACGTTGAGGTAGAGCTGCGGCGCGTCCACGCCCGCCGGCCAGGCCAGGTCGTCGCGGTCGAGGAAGGGGTAGTCGAGCTCGTAGCCGGTGGCCAGCAGCAGCACGTCGTACTCCGCGCTCTCGCCGTCGCCGAAGGTGACCCGGTGCCCCTCGATCGCGGTGATGTCGCGCCGCGCGGTGATGTCGCCGTGCCCGAGGTGGTGCAGCACCAGCGAGTTCACGACCGGGTGCGACTCGTAGAGCCGGTAGTCGGGGTCGGGCAGGCCGTAGTCGCTGGGCCGGCCGACGAGGCCGCGGATCAGCGCACCGTCGACGCGCTGCTTGACCGCCCGGGGCAGCCGCAGCCGGCCGCCGAGGGTGTCGATGGGCCGGCCGGCGACGAACTTGGGCAGGAAGTGGTAGCCGCGGCGTACGCTCATGTCGACGCTCGCGGCGTGGTGCACCGCGTCGACGGCGATGTCGGCGCCGGAGTTGCCGCAGCCCACCACCAGCACCCGCTGGCCGGTGAACACCGACGGCGAGCGGTACTGCGAGGAGTGCAGCACGGTGCCGGCGAACTCGCCGGGCAGCTGCGGCAGCCGCGGCGTGTGCAGGGTGCCCGAGGCGACCAGCAGGCCCTCGAAGACGCGGGTGCGCTGCTCGCCGTCGTGCTCGGTGACCAGCTCCCAGCCGGCCTCGTGCGGGCGGGCCGAGACCACTCGCGTGCCCAGCTCGTAGTGCGAGCGCAGGTCGAAGCGCTCGGCGTAGGAGGCCAGGTAGTCGCGCACCTCGCTGTGGTGGGGGTACGCCGCCCCCGCGGGGTCCATCGGGTGCTCGGCGAACTCGGTCATGTGCCGCGAGGAGATCAGGTGCGCGCTGTCGTACATCGTCGAGTGCGGGTTCTCGATGTCCCACAGACCGCCGACGTCGGTGTGCAGCTCGAGCCCGGTCACGGGCAGCCCGGCCCGGGTCAGCGCCCGCACACAGGCCAGCCCCATCGGTCCGGCACCCACCACGGCGTACCCGTGCGTCTCCATCACCCTCTCCTCCCCGGCACCGCGACGGCGCCGTGACCCACGTCACCCTAGGAGCACCGGTCACCCCGGCGCCCGGCCCTTCGGGACGGCCCGGTCGGCAATCCGGGACGCGCAGGAGATGATCGGGCCATGGACCCCAGGCCCGGGCGCGAGGTGACCGCGCAGTACGCGCACGCGCTGCTGCAGGCCGCGCAGGAGACCGGCATCGCCCTCGACGACTCGCTGGTCGCTCGGCTGCGCGCCGCCGAGCGGGTGCCGCTGGCCTGGCAGGACGAGCTGTGGGAGGAGTACTGCGCGGGCGCCGGCGACCCGCTGGCCGGGCTGCGCCTGGGGCTGCGGATGCAGGTCGGGCACCTCGACAGCGCCGGCATGCTGCTGGTGACCTGCGCGACGCTGGGCGAGGCGCTGGAGGAGCTGACGGCCTACGCGCCGGTGATCGGCCCGGGGGCGTTCACCCTGCACCGCGACGGGCCGCTGGTGCGCGTCGAGTTCGAGCACGACTTCGGCGTACGCCCGCTGGAGCGCACCGAGGCGGCGCTGACCACGCTGCTGCACCTGGCGCGCTGGGCCACGGGCGGGCACGTCGCGCCGGTCGCGCTCGAGCTGGCGCACGCGGCCCCCGGCCCCGACCCGGCGCACGCCGCGGTGCTGGGCCTGCCGGTGCGCTTCGACGCCGCCGGCCACGCGCTGGTGCTCGAGGCCGCCCAGCTCGAGCTGCCGCTGGTGCAGGCCAACGCGGCGCTGCGCGACCACCTGCGCGAGCTGGCCGACCGCACCCTGGCCCGGCTCGGCGAGCAGGACCTGGCCGTGCGGGTGCGCGAGGTGGTGCTGGCCCACCCCGACTGGGGCCGCGAGCGGGTCGCCGAGCACCTCGCCCACAGCGGGCGGCACCTCAACCGGCTGCTCGCCGAGGACGGGCTGAGCTTCTCGGCCGTGCGCGAGCGCACCCTCGAGCAGCTCGCGGTGCGGGCCCTCGAGCGGGGCGAGCGGGTCTCCGACGTGGCGCTGCGCCTGGGCTACTCCGACGAGACCGCCTTCGCCCGGGCCTTCCGGCGCTGGCGCGGCGAGACACCGGGCCAGGCCCGGGCCCGGTCGACGAGCGGGGCCCGACCGGGCTGAGCAGCCGGGCCGAGGCGACGGGCCGAGGCGACGGGGCTGAAGAGGAGGGGCGTCAGCCGCGGCGCGGGGCCGGCACCGGCCCGAAGCGCTGGAAGCAGTCGCTGCCCGCGCAGCCGTCGAGGGCGCGCAGCCGCTTCTTCAGCTCCAGGCGCACCGGGCGGTAGCGCCGGGTGCCCGCCAGGTTGTCGACCTGCTCGGGGTCGCGGCGGCGGTCGAAGAGGTCGATGTGGATGCGGCCCGAGCGCTTGCGCCACTTCGTGAGCGTGTAGCGGTCGGTGCGCACGCCCCGGAACATCCACGGTCCGGTCCCGGCGCGGGCCGAGCGGGCGCCCGCCTGCACCAGCACCGTGTCGGCGCGCAGCCGGGCCCGGCCGCGGGCGGCCCCGGCGAGGCTGCGCCCGTCGAGGGTGCGGCCCGGGGTCGCGCCGGCCAGGTCGACGACGGTCGAGGCCAGGTCGACGGTGGTGACCGGCTCCTTGACCTTGGTCCGCCGCGCGATGCCCGGGCCACGCACCAGGAGGGGCACCCGCAGCGCCTCCTCGTAGGCCAGGGTCTTGCCCAGGTAGCGGTGCTCGCCGAGCAGGTAGCCGTTGTCGGAGGTGAACATGACCACGGTGTCGTCGAGCTCGCCCGCCGCGCGCAGGGCCCGCACGATCGCGGTCACGCCGTCGTCGACGCTGCGCAACGACTGGATCCGCTGGCGGTGGAACTGCGCGATCCGGGCACGGTCGAGCACCGCCTTGCCCTTGATGTGCGGGTTGGGGTCGTCGAGGCGGGCGTCGTACGACGCCTTGGCGAAGCTGGGTGGCGTGGCGCCGGGGTAGAGGTCGCGGTAGCGCTTCTCGGGGGCGGGGCCGACCTTGCAGGAGCCCTCGCCGCACTCGCCGTGGGGGGCGTAGTAGGAGGTCCAGATGAAGAACGGCTTGTCCTCGCCCGGCGCGCCGTCGCGCAGCGGGTCACGCCCGGCGCTCCAGTCCTCGACGAGCTGCACGGTGCGCTCGGTGGTGTAGGTCGTGGAGTAGGACTCGCCGTCGTCGTAGCGGGTGCGCTCGCCGTTGGTGAACATGTCGAAGTCGTAGTAGCCGAAGGAGTTCTTCGCCGAGGCGTCGAACCACTCCCAGCCCAGCGGCACGGCCTGGGTCTCGGGGAACCAGTAGTTGATGAACTTGCCGACGACCGCGGTGTGGTAGCCGGCCTCGTAGAGCCAGCGCTGCAGGGTGTTGTCGGGCTCGCGCAGGGCCATGTAGCCGCCCCACTCGCCGCCGTTGGAGTGCACGCCGTTGTTCTGGGCGTACTGGCCGCTGATGATCTCGGCGCGCGCGGGGCAGCACAACGGGTGCGGCGAGACCATGTCCTTGAAGACCGCACCGTGCTTGCCCAGCTTCTTGCGGGTCTGCGGCATGTGGCGCAGGTCGTCGAGCGTCTGGTCGTCGGTGGTGATCAGGATGATGTTGGGCGCGTCGGGCGCTGCGGCCTTGCTTACCTGCGGCAGCGGCCGGATGCCCTCGGCCGCGACCGGGGGCGTGCCGGCGTCGGCGCTCGCCTGGTCGGCGACCGGCTCGGCGACCAGCGGCAGCGCCGCCAGGGCGGCGACGAGCAGCCCGCCGAGGACGAGGCGGGTGCGGGGGCTGGGGGGACGTCCGGCTCTCACGTCGCGGAAGGGTAGTTGAAGAGCACTCTTGACCATGATTCGTCGATGATTCGTCGATGATTCGTCGATGATCCGTCGTTGGTCCCCCGGTGGTCCGTCGACGGCTCAGGTGGGTCGGTAGCCCTCGGGCTCGCTCGCCCCGTTGCCCTGGCCGTACCAGTCCAGCCACCGGTCGTCCTCGATCGCCGCCCCGGCCTCCTCGTAGTGCTCGCTGGTGCGCAGCCCCACCGCGGGATCCGTCACCACCGCGCGCAGCAGGTCGGCCAGCTCGTGGGTCTGGGCCACGTCGTCGGCCTCCCCCTCGTCGCCGGCGGCCGGCACGAAGGGGCCGTGGGCCGTGGCGAGCACCACGACCCCGTCGCGGCGGCCCACCGCCCCGACCAGGCCCGGGTCCTCCTCGGGGTAGCCGGCCTCGCGCAGCAGCACGTACGACGTCGCGCCGACCACGTCCTGCTCGCAGTCCCACGTCGCGGGCATCCCCCGGCAGCTCCGGAGCTGCTCGGCGTCGGGGTCGGCGCCCGGGGCCGAGACGACCACGCGCACGTGGGCGTGGTCACCCACCGGCCGGTCGAAGGCGAGCTCGACACCCACCGCGCCCGGGGGCAGGCCGTCACCGCTGAAGAGCGGGGCCGCCGCGACGGCCTCGCGGCCCAGGTGCGTCTCGACCGCGGCCGCCAGGGCCCGCTCGGTGACGACGACCGCCGTCGGGTCGCCCCCGGGAGCGGACGACGGGCTGTCGTCCTCGGCGCAGGCGCCCAGCAGCACGACCGGCCCGAGCAGGACGGTGAGGAGACGGCGCGAGGCCCGGGACGCCATGGCGTGACGCTACTCCCGCGGCCCGTCGCCGGAGACGATCCGCGGGTGAGTCGCCGGGGCGCGCTCCCGGCTACGGTCGACCAGATGAGCACTGACGACGAGCGCGACCAGCTCCACCGCGACGGCCGCTGCGACGTGGTGGTGGAGATCCCCCGCGGCAGCCGCAACAAGTACGAGGCCTCCGAGGATGGCGAGATCTGGTTCGACCGCCGGCTGGGCGGCCCGGCCGGCTTCCCCGGCGACTACGGCTACGTCATCGGCTCCGAGGGCGAGGACGGCGACGCCCTCGACGCGCTGGTGCTGCTGGAGGAGGCGACCTTCCCCGGCGTGCACATGCGCTGCCGGGTCATCGGCGCCTTCGCCCTGCAGGTCGGCGACATCGCCGAGACCAAGCTGATCGTGGTGCCGGAGACCGACCACCACGCCGACCACCTGCGCGACCTCGGCGACCTGCCGCCCGCCTTCCTCGACGAGCTCGACGCCTTCTTCACCGCCTACCGGATGCTCGAGGACGTGCCCGTCGACGTGCGCGAGCGCCTCGACCGCTCCCGCGCCCTCGAGGTGCTGGTGGCCGGCGAGGGCTGAGCCGCGAGCCGGCGCCAGTTCCCCGTGGTCGGTCAGCCGCGCAGCTGCGGCAGGGCGTCGGCGACCTGCTCGAGCACCCGCTCGTCGCCGGCGTAGGGCTGCTCGCCGCGCGGCCAGTGCGTGACGAGGTCGGTGAACCCGAGCTCGGCGGCCCGGCCGGCCATGTCCTCGAAGGCGCCGAGGCTCGCGAGCGCGAAGCCGGCCGGCCCCACGCGTCCGGTGTCGGCGAGCAGGTAGCGGGGCAGGTCGGCGGGCTCGCGCCCGGCGGCGACCAGCGCCTCCTCGTAGGTGTCGCGGGCGCGGGCCAGGCCGGCGTACCAGCCCTCGAGCGTGGTCTCGGCGTGCGGCCCGGTGGTCACCCACCCGTCGCCTGCCCGCGCCGAGAACCGCAGCGAGCGGGGGCCGTTGGCCGCGACCAGCAACGGCGTACGCCGCAGCGGCGGCAGGGTGCGGGCGTCGCGGGTGGCGAACCAGCGTCCGTCGGCGTCGACGTGGTCCTCGTCGCGCAGCCGGGCCAGCAGGGTCACGAACTCCTGGAACCGGTCGACCCGCTCGCGGGTGCTCAGCGCCTCGCCGCCGAGCACCTCGGAGTCGCGGTCGCCGCCGACGCCCAGGCCCAGCAGCACCCGGCCGTCGGCGATGCCCTCGAGGGCCTGCACGTCGCGCAGGAACGGGTAGGGGTGGCGGAAGTTCGGCGCGGTCACCAGGGTGCCCAGCCCGATGCGCTGCGTCGTGGCCGCGGCCGCGGCCAGGGTCGGCACCGCACCGGTCCACGGGCTCTCCGGCAGCCCGCCCCACACCAGGTGGTCGTAGGTCCAGGCGTGGTCGAAGCCCATCTCCTCCGCGGCCCGCCACCGCGGCCCGGCCTCGGCCCACGGCAGGTCGGTCAGGATCGTCAGCCCGAAGCGCATGGGTCGACCCTAGGGGCCGCCGCCCAGGACGTCATACAGGCGGGACGTCCGTCCGTGCGGGGGGTATGACGTCCCGCGGCCGCTGGCTCAGCCGGAGACGCCCAGCACCAGCGGGCGCACGGCGACGGCACCCGCGCGGCGGATCGCCCGCGCGGCCATGGTCAGGGTCCAGCCGGTGTCGGTGAGGTCGTCGACCAGCAGCACCGAGCGGCCCTCGAGCGAGCCGGGGTCGGCGTGCAGGTCGAAGCGGCGGCCGACGGCGGCCACGCGCTGGGCGGAGTTCATCGACCCCTGGCCGGGCGCGACGTCGGGGTCGACCACCGCCCACCGGCCCAGCAGCGGCACCTGGAGGTAGCGCGAGAGACCGTCGGCCAGGCTGTCGACGAGCTCGCCGCGGCGCACCGACTCGACCGAGACGATCGCGTCGACCTGCGGGCGCCAGTCGTTGAGGACCTCGATCACGGCCTGCACCAGCGGCACCGGCACCGGCACGTCGGCCACGCCGTCGGGACCCTCGCGGAAGAGCTCGCGCAGCGCCTGGCCGTAGCCCAGGTCGGTCAGGCGCGCCACGGCGCGGCCCTCCTCGGCGGCGCCGTCGGAGATCTTGCCCTTGAGCTGGACGCCGAGGCGATCCATGCCGGTCGGCCACATCTTGCGCGGGGCCACCGGCACACCGGGTCGGGCCAGCCGGGCCTGTGCCTCCTCGATGGCGGCCGCGGAGACGTCGGTGGAGAGCTGCAGCCCGCCGCAGTTGTCGCAGCGCCCGCAGGCCTGCGCCTCGGGGTCGTCGAGCTGGTCGCGCAGGTAGAGCATCCGGCACTGGTCGGTGCGCAGGTACTCCAGCATCGCGTCCTGCTCGCGCTGGCGGGCCTCCGCGACCCGGCGATAGCGCGGCTCGTCGTAGGTCCACTCCCGACCGGTGGACTCCCAGCCGCCGCGCACGCGGCGTACGGCGCCGTCGACGTCGAGCACCTTGAGCATCGTCTCGAGGCGGGTGCGGTTGAGCTCGACGCGGGTCTCGAGCGCCGCGGTGCTCATCGGGCGCCCCTCCTCGGCGAGCACGGCCAGCGTCTCGCGCACCTGCTCCTCGCGGGGGAAGGCCAGGGAGGCGAAGTAGGCCCAGATGTCGCGGTCCTCGACCGCGGGCAGCAGCACCACCGTGGCCGACTCGCTGCGGGCGTCGAGGCCACGCCCGGCACGCCCGACCTGCTGGTAGTAGGCCACCGGCGAGCTCGGCGCGCCCAGGTTGACCACGAAGCCGAGGCTGGCGTCGAAGCCCATCCCGAGCGCGGAGGTCGCCACCAGCGCCTTCACCCGCCCCGCGGCCAGGTCGCCCTCGAGCGCCTGGCGCTCGGTGGTCTCGGTCTGCCCCGAGTACGCCGCCACCTCGTGGCCGCGGCTGCGCAGGTAGTCGGCGACCTCCTGGGTGGCGGCGACGGTGAGGCAGTAGACGATGCCCGACCCGGGCTGCTCGGCCAGGTGGTCGGCCAGCCACGCCAGGCGCTGGTCGGCGGTCTTGAGGTGCACCACCCCCAGGCGCAGCGACTCGCGGTCCAGCGAGCCGCGCAGCACCAGCACGTCGCGGCCCAGCTGCTGCTGGACGTCCTCGGTGACGCGCTGGTTGGCGGTCGCGGTGGTGGCCAGCACCGGGATGCCCTCGGTGAGGTCGTCGAGCAGGGTGCGGATGCGGCGGTAGTCGGGGCGGAAGTCGTGGCCCCAGTCGGAGATGCAGTGCGCCTCGTCGACCACCAGCAGGCCGCAGGTCGCCGCCAGCCGGGGCAGCACCTCGTCGCGGAAGCCGGGGTTGTTGAGCCGCTCGGGGCTGACCAGCAGCACGTCGACCTCACCGGCCTGGATGGCCTCGTGGATCGGCTCCCAGTCGCCGATGTTGGTGGAGTTGATGGTCACCGCGCGGATGCCGGCGCGCTCGGCGGCCTGGATCTGGTTGCGCATCAGCGCCAGCAGCGGGCTGACGATCACCGTCGGGCCGGCGCCGCGCTCTCGCAGCAGCAGGGTGGCCACGAAGTAGACCGCCGACTTGCCCCAGCCGGTGCGCTGCACGACCAGGGCGCGGCGCCGGTCGACGGCCAGCGCCTCGATCGCCGACCACTGGTCCTCGCGCAGCACCGCGTCGTCGCGACCCACCAGCGCCCGCAGGTGCGCCTCGGCCGCCTCCCGTGCCTCGGCACGGTCGACGGTGGGAGCGGGGGTCGCCTCTGGGCTCGCTGCGGGGGAGGTCATGGCGCCCTGTCTACCAGCGCGCACCGACGGCACGCAGCGCCCGTCCCCGGCCTGTGGAAGACGCCACGCTCGGCCAGCACCCAGGACGTCATACGTCGCGCACAGGCGGACGTCCCGCCCGTATGACGTCAGGCCCGGGCCGTCACCAGATCCGCACCCGCTGGCCCGGGTCGAGCCACAGCCCGTCGCCCTCGCGGGTCTCGAAGACCTCGTGGAACTCGTCGAGGTTGCGCACGATGTTGGCGCGGAACTCCGGCGGGGAGTGCGGGTCGATGGTGAGGTACTGCGCCTCCTGCTCCTTGCGGCGCTTGGTGCGCCACACGTAGGCCCAGTTGGTGAAGAGCGTGCGCCGCTCCTCGACCGAGGCCTGGCCGTCGGTGGAGATCAGGTAGGCCTCGTGGGCGATGGTCAGCCCGCCGAGGTCGCCGATGTTCTCGCCGACGGTCAACGCGCCGTTGACCCTCTCGCCGGGCAGCGCCCGCGGCTCGAACTCGTCGTACTGGGCGACGAGCGCCTTCGACTTCACCTCGAAGGCGGCCTTGTCGTCGGCGGTCCACCAGTCGTTGAGGTTGCCGGCGCCGTCGTACTGCGCGCCCTGGTCGTCGAAGCCGTGCCCGATCTCGTGACCGATGACCGCGCCGATGCCGCCGTAGTTCTCGGCCGGGTGCGCGTCGGGGCTGAAGAACGGTGCCTGCAGGATGCCGGCGGGGAAGCAGATCTCGTTGGTGCCGGGGTTGTAGTAGGCGTTGACGGTCTGCGGCAGCATGAACCACTCGTCGCGGTCGACGGGCGAGCCGATCTTGGTGATCTGCCGGTCGGTCTCGAACGCCGAGGCCGCGGCGACGTTGCCCATCAGGTCGTCCTGGCGCACCTGCAGGGCGGAGTAGTCGCGGAACGTCTCGGGGTAGCCGATCTTGGGCCGGAAGGTCGCCAGCTTCTCGTAGGCGCGCTCCTTGGTCTCCTCGGTCATCCAGTCCAGGCGCGAGATCGAGACCCGGTAGGCGGCCAGCAGGTTGGCGACCAGGTCGTCCATCATCTGCTTCGAGCGCGGCGGGAAGTGCCGCTCGACGTAGACCCGGCCCACCGCCTCGCCCAGCGCGCCCTCGACCAGCGCCACGCCTCGCTTCCAGCGCGCCCGCAGCTCGGGGGTGCCCGACAGGGTGCGGCCGTAGAAGTCGAAGTTGGTCTCGACGAAGTCGTCGGGCAGGTACGCCGCGGTGGCGCGCAGCACATGGCTGGTCAGCCAGTCGCGCCACTGCTCGACCGGCACCCCCTCGAGCACCGAGGAGAGGTGCTCGAAGTACGACGGCTGGCGCACGCAGACCTCGCCCAGCACGTCGGCCGCGGTGCGGGTCGAGGCGGTGAGGTTGGTGACGTAGACGTCGAAGTCGAAGCCGGGGCACATCTCCTGCAGCTCGGCCAGGGTGCGCAGGTTGTAGGTCTTCTGCACGTCGCGGGTCGCCGCGCGCTCCCAGTGCCCGGCGGCCAGGCGGGTGTCGATGGCCAGGATGGTGCGGGCCGCGCCCTCGGGGTCGGCGTGGTCGGCCAGACCGAGCAGGCGGGTCAGGTAGGCGACGTACTTCTCGCGGGTCTCGGCGTGCTTGTCGTCGCGGTAGTAGGACTCGTCGGGCAGCCCGAGCCCGCCCTGGACCAGGTGGAAGAGGTAGCGGTCGGACTGCTTGTCGTCGGTGTCGACGTAGGAGCCGAAGAGGCCGTGGCCGCCGATCCGCTCGAACTCGCCGAGGAAGGCCGCCAGGTCGCGCTTGTCGCGCAGGCGCGCGGCCGCGTCGAGCAGCGGCCGCACCGGCTCGATGCCCTTCGCGGCGATCGCCTCGGTGTCCATGAAGGAGGCGAAGAGGTCGCCGATCTTGCGGGCGTCCTCGTCGGGCGCCTCCTGGTCGGGGGCGGTGGCCAGGGCGGCGAGGTCGGTGATGATGTCGCGCACCTGCGCCTCGGCCGCGTCGGCCAGCTGCACGAACGGGCCCCAGCTCGAGCGGTCGGAGGGGATCTCGGTCTCCTCCAGCCAGCGCCCGTTGACGTGGCCGAAGAGGTCGTCCTGGGGGCGGGTGTCGGGGTCCATGCCCGGGCGGGCGTCGTCGAGGATGCTCACCCCACGACCCTAACCGTCGTGCTCTCCCCTGCCAGGGTGGCCGGGTGCGCCCGGGCCTGCTGCCCGGGGGCGGGCTCAGCCGGCGGCCTGGTCGATGGCGGCGCGCACCGACATCACCACGCTCTCGGGGTCGACCTGGTCGCGCGCGGCGAGCTCGGCGACCAGGCGTCGTACGACGAGCATGACGCCGCCCATCAGCGGGGAGATGTCGAGCTCGAGCTCGTCGCCGTCCTCGTCCATCTTCAGCTCGACGGCGCCGATCTCGAGCAGGTGGCCGAAGGCAAGCTCGACGGGGTTGGGCCCGCCGGGCAGCACGTCGGGGTCGGCCTCGGCGGCGACCACGCCGTCGAGGATGACGTGGCCGGCGCGGCGCAGCCGCTCCTCGGGGTCCAGCGTGTGCTCGTCCACGGGCCCATCATCCCCGGTGCGTCCCTGTCGCCGGGCAGCGAGGGCCGATAGGTTCGCCGCCATGAGCCAGCACCTGCGCGTCGTCGCCACCATCCCCACCGCCCCCGAGCACGCCGAGGCGGTGCGCGCGGGCCTGCGCGACCTGGTCGCCGCGACCCAGCAGGAGGAGGGCTGCGTGGCCTACGACTGCTTCGAGTCCGACGCCGCCCCGGGCACCTTCGTGATGGTCGAGGAGTGGGCCAGCCAGGAGGCCATGGACGCCCACATGAGGACCCCGCACATGGCCGAGGTCTTCAAGGTCCTCGGCCCCGCGCTGGCCGGCGACGTGGCCATCCACCCGCTGCGCCCCCTGGGCTGACTGGGCTGACTGGGCTGACTGGGCTGACTGGGCGGCGGGCCGCGCTCAGCGGATCCGCACCACGCCCTTGCCCAGCGTGCGGCGCTGGTCGAGGTCGAGCAGCGCCTTGCCGAAGTCCTCGATGCCGTACGTCGCGCCCACGGGCGGGCGGATCGTGCCGGCCTCCATCATCGGCACCAGCTCGGCCCACTGCTGCTCCATGAAGCCGGGGCGCATCATGGCGTAGGCGCCCCAGCCGACGCCGCGCACGTCGATGTTGTTGAGCAGGAGCCGGTTGACCTTGACCTCGGGGATGCCCTGGCCGGCGGCGAAGCCGACCACGAGCAGGCGGCCCTGCGGGGCGAGCGCGCGCAGCGAGTCGGTGAAGACGTCGCCGCCCACCACGTCCATGACGATGTCGACTCCGAGGCCGCCGCTGAGCTCCTTGGCGGCGTCCTTGAACCCGTCGATCAGCACGGCCTCGTCGGCGCCGGCGTCGCGGGCGACCTGGCACTTGGCCTCGGTGGAGCAGACCGCGATGGTGCGCGCGCCGTACCCCTTGGCGACCTGGATGGTGGCGGTGCCGACGCCGCCGGCGGCGCCGTGCACGAGCACGGTCTCGCCCTTCTTCAGCCCGCCGCGCTCGGCGAGCGCGAACTGGGCGGTCAGGTAGTTCATCGGCAGCGCCGCGCCCTCGTCGAGGCTCAGCGAGTCGGGGAGCGCGAAGGTGGACACGGCCGGGTTGACGACCAGCTCGGCCGCGGCGCCGTAGGGCGCGACCCCGGCGACGCGGGTGCCGGGCGCGAGGTCGGCGCGGCCCTCGGGTCCCTGCACCACGACGCCGGCGAAGTCGACACCGAGCGTGAAGGGCGGCTCGGGCCGCATCTGGTACTCGCCGCGGCTGAGCAGCAGGTCCGGGAAGGACGTGCCGACGGCGTGCACCTCCACCAGCACGTCGTCGGCGCCGGGGGTCGGCTCGGCGACGTCGTTGACCTGGAGGTGCTCGGGACCGGTGGTGTCGATGACCTGGACTGCTCGCATGTGGCCACCGTAGCCATCCGGACGGGCCGCGGGTCCGAAGGTCCGTTGTGCGACCCGCCCAACGTCTCCAGGCGATGCTGATCCATGCCGGCGCCCGCTTCGCGGTGCGCTACGGCGAGGACCTGCGCCTCGCCGGCTCCGACCTGCCCCGGCCCCGCCGGCTGCGGGTGCCCACCCGGCACGGCCCGGTGCCGGTGCGCGAGTACGCCCCGCCCGCCCTGCGCGGTCGCGACGACGCGCCCGCCCATGTGCACCTGCACGGCGGCGCCTGGCTGATGCGGCACCCGGGCATGGACGACTGGTGGTGCCGCTACCTGGCCGCCACCGCGGGCGTGCGGGTGCTCAACGTCGACTTCACCACCGCGCCGTACGCCGTCTACCCGCGCGCCCAGGAGCAGTCCCACGACGTCGCGGCTCGGGCCGCCGCCTCGGCGTCGGTGTCGGTGGGCGGCTTCTCCTCCGGGGGCGGGATGGCCGCCGCGGTGTGCCTGATGGCGCGCGACACTGCCTCGTTCGTCCCGCGGCTGCAGGTGCTCGGCGTCCCGGCGCTCGACCTGGCCACGGAGGTGCCCCGGGGCGGCCCGGGCACCATCGCCCCGTCGCTGCGGGCGCTGGTGCGCGCGGCGTACTTCCCCGACCCCGCGACGCGCGCCGAGGCCTACGCCTCACCGCTGCTGGCGCCCTCGCTGGCCGGGCTGCCCCGGGCGCTGGTGCTGACCGCCGAGCGCGACACGCTGCGCCGCGACGGCGACGACTACGCGGTGCGGCTGCGCGAGGCGGGGGTCGAGGTGTGGCACGACGTCACGCCGGGCGTCGACCACTACTTCTTGACCGAGGACCCGGTCCGTGCCCGCGCCACGATGGCGAGGATCGCGACCGAGGTCGCGGCCGCGCTGGCCTGACGGCTCGGCTGCCGGCTCAGGGCTCGGTCGGCTCGGTCGGCTCGGTCGGCTCGGTCGGCTCCGTCGGCTCCGTCGGCTCAGTCTGCTCGGCGGACTCCTCGCACTTCGCCAGCCGCTGCTCGGCCTTGGCGAGGCGCTGGACCTGCGCCTTCTTCGCCTTCTTCGCCTTGGTGCGGTCCTGCTTGGCGTCGTCGAGGTCCTCCTCGACCTCGGCCTGCTCCTCCTCGGTCTCCGCCTGGGCCGCGGCCTTCTTGGCCTTGCGCACCTCGCGCTTGGCCTTGGCGAAGACGTCCTGCAGGCGCTCGAGCTTGGCGGCGGCGCGGTCGACCTGGGCCTGCTGCTTGGCGCAGTCGCCCTCGACGGCGGGTGCGGCCTGGGCCCCCGGGACGGGGCCGACGGCGAGCAGCGCGGCCACGGCGAGGCCGGCGAGCGGGGTGGTGAGGCGGGAGAAGGGCACAGGGGACTCCTGGGGCAGGGGACCGGCGGGGGACGGTCGGGCGGCACCATCGTGCACGAGCCGGACCGGGCGCCGGGGCGGAACGCGCCGAACTTTACCGGCGTCTCAGCGCACGTCGACGATGCGCACGGCCTCGAAGTGCATCGGGTCGGTGAAGCGCCAGTCGCCGCCCCAGCCGAAGCCCCACTTCTTGAAGATGGCCACCACGGTGCGGTCCATCTCGCCGACGGTGCCGCGCTGGTTGCCGGGGGTGTTGAGGTCGAGGGCGAGGCCGAAGGAGTGGTTGGACAGCGTGGTGGCGCCGGCGATGAAGCGCGGGTAGTAGCAGCCGGCGTACTCGCCGGGGTTGATCTCGTCGGCCAGGCCCGTCTCGACGACCTCGCGCAGCGCCGCGGTGAGCTGCGGGATGATCGCCTTGTTGCAGCGCACCGAGCCGAGGATCGGGACCTGGGCGGTGGTGATGTTGGCGCGCTCCCAGGCCGGCTCGGGCGCGATCCGGCCGCCGCCGAGCACGGTGTAGTTGAAGACGCCGACCGCCGAGGAGACCGAGCCGACCACGAAGGCGGTCTGCTTGGCGTTGATGTCGAGGCCGAAGCGGGCCACGGAGTCGAGGCGCTGCACCGAGGTCTGCTGCGGCAGCAGGCGCGTCAGCGGCTTCACCACCTTGTCGGGGGCGGTGATGCCGGTGGAGACCAGCAGCGCGTTGCCGGGCTCGGCGCCCCACTTGACGTTGACGACGGCGTCGACGGCGTTCTCGATCTGCGGCGCCAGGGCGCCCAGGTGCACCTCGGGGCTGCCGGTGTCGAGGCTGACGAAGCCCTGCTCGTCGATGGGCAGCTTCTTCTGCAGCTCGGGGCTGATGGCCAGCTCGCCGCCGGCGACGCGGTCCCAGACCTCGCGGCTGCGGGGCACCTGGCCGGGGGTGAAGCGACGGAAGGTGGCGGGGTCGACGGCGGCCAGGTTGAGCACCCGGTTCTCGATGCCGACCTGCAGCATCGAGAACTGCTCGACGTCCTGGACGCCGGGCAGCGCCCGGATCTCCTCGAGCGTCTCGTCGGTGATGCCGCTCTCGGTCTGCACGAGGATGTCGGCGGTGCGCGGCAGGTCCTTGAGGCGCCCGGGCGCCTCGACCGCGAACGCCGGGTCGAGACCGACCGTGGGCTGCTCGCCGCCGCCCGAGCCGTCGCCGTCCTCGGAGTCCTTGCCCGACCCGGTGCCGCGTGCGGGCCCGGACGCCGCGTCGGCGGGCGAGGGGGTGCTCGCGACGGCGGGGACCTCGGCGCCCTGCGTGGCCTCGTCGGCGTCCGGGCTGCCGCAGCCGGGCAGCAGGAGGACCAGCGCGATAGCTGCGCCCATCGGCGCGCGCCGGGACAGGGACCGGCCTCGCAGCCCCGCTCGCCTCATGGCGCGCTCCTCCCCGGGCTCACCCCACGCGGCCCCGGCCACCAGCGTAGGCGGTGCGCGGGAGCGCCACCCACGACATGGCGCCGCCGAGCACCAGCAGCCCGGCGCAGCTGAGGACCACCAGGGTCCACGCGGGGTCCAGCGCCGCGGGGTCGGCGTACTCCTCGCCGCTGAGGCCGACCAGGCTCGGCACCGCCGCGACCGCCAGCAGGCCACCCGCCCGCGAGACCGCGTTGTTGACGCCGCTGGCGATGCCGGCGTGCTCGTCGGGGGCCGCGGCCAGCACCGTCGCGGTCAGGGTGGCCACCAGCAGCGCGAGGCCCAGCGCGAAGACGACCACGCCCGGCAGCACCGCGACGACGTACGCCGCCTCCCCGGCGCCGAGGAGCAGCAGCACGCCGGTCGCCATCACCAGCGGACCGAGCGTCAGCGGGATCCGCGGCCCGATGCGCGCGCCGAGCGCCCCACCGCGACCGGCGAGCAGCAGCATCACCAGCGGCAGCGGCAGCGTGGCCAGCCCGGCCGCGAGCGGACCGTCGCCGCCGACCACCTGCAGCTGCAGCGGCAGCATGAAGAGCAGCACCGACAGGGCGCCGTAGACCAGCAGGGTCATCGCGTTGGTGGCCGAGAAGGTGCGGTCGGCGAAGATCCCCAGCGCCAGCATCGGCTCGGCGACCCGCGACTCGACGACGACGAACGCCAGCGCCGCGAGGAGACCGACCACGACGGCCGGCCACGCGGCGGGGTCGCCCCACTGCACCAGCGCGTAGGTGACCCCGCCCAGCGCGAGCGTGCCGAGCACGGCCCCGGGCAGGTCGAGGTGTTGGGCGGCCCCGGGGTCGCGGGTCTCGGGCACGCCGCGGGCCAGCCACAGCGTCAGCACCGCGACCGGCAGGTTGATCCAGAAGATCAGCCGCCAGTCGGCGTGCTCGACCAGCACGCCGCCCACCAGCGGTCCGGCGGCGGCCGCGATCGCCCCCAGGCCGGTCCAGGTGCCGATCGCGCGCGCCCGGTCGTCGGGGTGGAAGGCGCCCTGGATCATCGCCAGCGAGCCGGGCACCATCAGCGCGGCGGCGACCCCCTGCAGCGCCCGGGCCGCCACCAGCACCTCGGCGCTCGGCGCCAGCCCGCACAGCGCCGAGGCGACGCCGAAGGCGAGCGTGCCGGCCACGAAGACCCGGCGCCGGCCCAGCCGGTCGCCCAGCGAGCCGCCGAGCAGGATCAGCGAGGCCAGGGCCAGCAGGTAGGCGTTGGTGATCCACTGCAGGTCGTTGATCGAGGCGTCGAGGTCGGCGCCGATGGTGCGCAGCGCGACGTTGACCACCGTGCCGTCGAAGAGCGACATCGCCGAGCCCAGGGTCGCGGCCCCCACGACGGCTCGCCCGGTGGCCGAGCCGGTGCGCACCAGCCCGGGGCCGTCGGGTGATGCGGACGTGGACACCCGGCCAGCCTAGAATCCGAGGGTGTCCCAGCCCCGCCCGTCCGCCCAGCGCCTGGTCGACCACGTCGACCGGCTCGGTGCCGAGCACCCGCCCATCACCCTCGACTCCGTCGACTTCACCGTCGTCGACCCGGTCACCCTCGAGGCCCGCTTCGGCCACGTGCTCGACTACATGGCCCGCGTCGAGCTCGAGGTCGACCGCAACGTGCTCGAGCTGATGACGATGCTGCCCGACCCGCCCGAGGTCGACGTGCACTTCTACCGCGACGTGTGGCAGCCCCAGGAGATCCAGCACGGGCGCATCCTCGACGAGCTGCAGGTGCGGCTGGGCCGCGACAACGCCGACGCCGACCTCGACTCGATCGGCACCAAGCTCAAGGTGCTCGGGGCGCTGGGCCACCTCGGCGCCTTCCAGGACGTCTCGCGGATGCTCTACTACGTCACCGGCATGGCCACCGAGCGCTCGGCGGTGCTGGCCTACAACCTGCTGCACGACGGCGTGGCCGAGATGGGCGAGACGGCGGTGGCCCAGACGATCATCGCCCCGATCCGGCGCCAGGAGCCGGGCCACTACGCCTTCTACCAGCTCTCCGCGCGGCTGCTGTGGAGCGAGCTGGCGGCCTGGCAGAAGTGGCTGGTGCGCCACCTGCGCCGCCTCTCCTTCTCCCCCGTCGGCGCCAACGACGACGAGCAGAAGGCCGACTTCGGCGACCTGATGGCCACCCTCGGCATCGACGACGACTCCGACTTCACCGCCCAGATCGCCCGTGTCGAGATGGAGCTGCTGTGGGCGCGCGACAAGGGGCTGCCGGTGCCGGAGTACGTCACCCGCGCCTTCCGCGAGGCCCGCGAGCTCTCCGTGGCCCGCGCCCAGGGAGTTTCATCGGCCGGCCGATGAACCTGGCGGGTGGACGATGAAACTTCATCGTCCACCCAGGAGATCCGTCGGCCGGCCGATGAAACTCCCGCGGGTGGGGGCGCGGGTGGCGGCGCCGGGCTAGGCGCCCAGCACCCGCGCGGCGATCCAGGCGATCTGGTCGGCGGTGGCCTCGGCCGGGCCGGAGGGCTGCATCACGTGGCTGAGCACGATCCGCACCACCATGTCGATGGCCGCGTCGAGCTCGGCGGCGCGCAGGTCGACGTCGTACGGCGCGATCCGCGCCGCGATGACGTCCTTGGCGGCGGCCAGCAGCGAGCCCGCGTGGGTGGTCAGCAGCGGCAGCAGCTCGGTGTCGGCGCCGTGGGTGGCCGAGACGACCGCGTGCAGGAGGGGGTTGCTGGGGGCGACCTCGAGGACCGAGCGGGCCGAGGCCCGGATCGCCTCGACCAGGTCGTCGGGGTGCTCATCGAAGGCGACGGTCACCGTGGCCAGGAACCGCTCGAGCTCGCGCAGGATCATCGCCTCGGCCAGCCCGGCCTTGGTGCCGACCTCGTTGTAGACGGTCTGGCGCGAGACGCCCACGTCGTCGGCCAGGCGCGCCATCGTCACCTTGGCCCAGCCGACCTCGGTGGTCAGCCGCACGGCCGAGTCCACGACGCGGTCGCGCATGCTGGGCTGGGCGGCGGTGCTCACGTCGTCGAGTGTAGGAAGCACCGCCACCCCCGCCGGCATCGCCACAGCCATCCCTGCTGACGTCGTGACAGTCATCCCTGGGCCACGTCCACCACCCAGGACGGCCAGGATCATCCCTGGAGCGTCAGCGCCAGCACCGGGCAGGCCTGCACCGCGGCGTGCACGTGGGCGCGCTGCGACTCCTCGGGCTCCTCCACGAGCACGTGCATCACCTCGTCGTCGTCGATCTCGAAGACGTCGCTGGCCATCGCCTCGCACATGCCCAGGCCCTCGCAGCGGTCGCGGTCCACCTCGATGCGCATCAGCGGGCCTCGGCGTTGCTCAGGGCGACGAAGTCGACCTTCTCGCGCACCCCGCAGTCGGGGCAGCACCAGTCGTCGGGGATGTCGGCCCACGCGGTGCCGGCGGCGAAGCCCTCGAGCTCGTTGCCGACGGCGACCTCGTAGGTGTGCCCGCAGCCCGGGCAGCGCGCGGCCAGCACCTCGTCGTCCTGCGACTCCTGCGCCACCGGTGCCGGTACGCCGGCATGATCGTGCTGGCGCTCGTGCCGCCGCTGTGGCGCTGCAGGTGGTAGAGCAGCACGTTGGTGGCGATGTTGTTGGAGTTCCAGGAGTGCGAGGGGTCGACGCGCTCGTAGCGCTGGCGGGTGCCCGAGCCGACCTTCTGGCGGCGCATCCCGTAGTGCTCCATGTAGTTGACGACCTCGAGCAGGGAGAAGCCGACGACGGCCTGGAGCACCAGGAAGGGCAGCACGACCGGGCCCAGCCACACCGTGAGCGCGCCCCAGAGCACCGCCGACATCAGCCAGGCGTTGAGCACGTCGTTGCCGAGGTGGAAGGGGTGGGTGTCCTTGCGGGCGTAGCGCTTCTTCTCCAGGTGCCAGGCGCTGCGCAGCGAGCCCAGCACGGTGCGCGGCCAGAACCGGTAGAAGCTCTCGCCGAAGCGGCTGGAGGCGGGGTCCTCGGGGGTGGCCACGCGCACGTGGTGGCCCCGGTTGTGCTCGATGTAGAAGTGGCCGTAGAAGCTCTGGGCCAGGGCGATCTTCGAGAGCCAGCGCTCGTTGGCCTCGCGCTTGTGGCCCAGCTCGTGGGCGGTGTTGATGCCGATCCCGCCGATCACCCCGATCGACAGAGCCAGCCCGATCTTGTCGACGGTGCTCAGCTCGCCCAGGCCGAAGGGCGCCCCGTTGGCGATGACGTAGAGCGCGCCAACGAACCCGGCGTACTGGATCGGCAGGAAGGCGTAGGTGATCCAGCGGTAGTACTTGTCGCTCTCGAGCGCCTCGATGGCGTCGTCGGGCGGGTTGGCGCGGTCGAGGCCGGCGACCAGGTCGATGGCGGGCACCACCCCGAGCACCACGATCGGGCCGACCCAGAACCACACGCCCCACCCGGTGAGGGCCCAGCCGCCGCCGGCGACGAAGGCCAGCGAGGGCACGACCAGGCCGATCAGCCACAGGTAGCGCTTGTGGTCGCTCCAGGCCTCGGTCGAGCCCTCGGGCACGGTCGAGCGCGGGACCTGCGGGGACGAGGGGGACGGTGCGGTGCTGCTGGCCACGGGGAGCCTCCTGGCGGTGACGGGGGTCACGACATCTGCTTGACAACACCGTAGGGAATGTCAAGCAGATTGACAAGAGGGGTCTAGTTGTAAACTTCGAGGCCCGGGCTCGCCGTCGGCCTCACCTGCGGCGGGCCCCCGCCTCCCGCGCCAGTGCCGCCAGCTGCTCGGCCAACGCCGGCGCGCCCAGGCACCGGATCCGCAGCACGTGCGCCGGGGTCCGCACGCCGACCGCCCGCGAGACGCGGCCGCCGCCCACCTCCACCCCGCTCACCTCGCGCAGGTCGACGGTGAGCATCGAGGCGCCCCGCGCGGCCCGGGTGGGCATGAAGGTCAGGTGCAGCGTCGTGGTCGTCAGGCGCCCGGCCACCCACGTCGAGCCCCAGGCCCCCTGGAAGCGCAGGAGCGCGGCGTCCGAGGCCGTCGCCCCCGTGGCTGCCACGGTCTCGACGAGCACGTGCACGCTCTTCGACGACAGCACTCCGTAGGACATGACTCATGGTGCGCCCGTCCCCGCCGCGCCGCACGGGTCGGAGGTCCCTGGTCCGCACCGGTCCAGACCGCGTGGGCGCCACACAGGTGAACCGGCCCGGTCGCGGCAGCGGGCACAATGGGCGTCGCCGCCGTGCCACCGACCACGAGGAGGCGGACGTGAGCGCTCCCCGGCGCCCCGACAGCCCAGCCGACCCCCAGGGCGACCCCCAGGGCGACCCCCAGGGCGACTCCGAGGACGACACCGAGCCGGCGTTGCCCGCGGGGATGCTCGAGGCGCTCTACTCGCGCCCCAGCCGGGCCCGCACCGCGCTGGTCGTGGTGCCGCTCCTGGCCGGGCTCGCGGTGGCGGCGTACGTCGGCAGCACGCTGGTGTGGCCCGGCGACGACGAGCCGGCGGCCAGCAGCACCACCGGCACCGACGCCACCGGCGTGACCTGCTGGAACGGCGACGTCAAGACCGACGAGCGCTCCTGCGTGCTGCCCACCGGGCGTGCCGGGCTCGAGCACGTCTTCCCCTCCTTCGACCCCGAGCAGCAGACCTGCCGCGACGAGCTGGTCGAGAACCCGCAGTTCAAGCGGCCGGCGATGTGGACCTGCGACGTCGAGCTGGCGGGCCCGGTCTCCATCACCTACAGCCAGGTCAGCGGGGCCAAGGCGGCGCGCCGCTACTTCGGCGACCTGCACGGCGTCGAGCCCGTCAAGGACCGCTCCTCCAGTGGGGTGCGGCGCGACCGGTGGCGCACCTCCGAGGTCGACGGCGCCAGGAACCCGCGGCTGTGGTCGGGCAGCGTGCTGGTGCGCGGGGCGCCGTACGCCGTCACCGTCACCGCCCAGCGCCGCGCCGACGTGGGCCGGGCGCTGGACCGACGGGTGCAGATGCGCCCCCTCGAGGAGCTGCGCGTCGCCGCGCCCGACTCCTCCGCCCAGGGCTGAGGAGCGCGGGCCGAGGGGCCGCGCCGAGGAGCCCGCTCAGCCCTTGATCGCCGAGGCCACCGCGCCCGGGACGTCGGGGTGGAAGACCGTGGGGATGATGAAGCTGGGGTTGAGCTCCTCGTCGTGCACGACGTGCGCGATGGCCTCGGCGGCCCGGAGCATCATCTCGATCGTCACGTTGGAGGCCCGGGCGTCGAGCAGGCCGCGGAAGACGCCGGGGAAGGCCAGCACGTTGTTGATCTGGTTGGGGTAGTCCGAGCGGCCCGAGGCCACCACCGCGGCGTACTTCGAGGCCTCGGCGGGGTCGACCTCGGGGTCGGGGTTGGCCAGCGCGAAGACGACCGCGTCGTCGGCCATGTCGGGGATCCACTCGGCCTGCAGCACGCCGGGCGCGGAGACGCCGATGAAGACGTCGGCCCCGTGCAGCACCGTGTGCAGGTCGCCGCGGCGGCGCTCGTGGTTGGTGCGCGAGGCCAGCTCGGCCATCGCCGGCGAGAGCGTGTCGTCGTCGCTCGACAGCGCGCCGTCCTTGTCGCAGACCACCACGTCGCCCACGCCCGCGGCGAGCATCAGCGTGACGATCGCGGTGCCGGCGGCGCCCGCGCCGGCGACCACCACGCGCACCTGGTCGAGCTGCTTGCCGACCACGCGCAGCGCGTTGGTCAGCGCGGCGAGCACCACGATCGCGGTGCCGTGCTGGTCGTCGTGGAAGACGGGGATGTCGAGGCTCTCGCGCAGGCGACGCTCGATCTCGAAGCAGCGGGGGGCGGCGATGTCCTCGAGGTTGATGCCGCCGAAGCCGGGGGCGATGAGCTCGACGGCGCGCACGATCTCGTCGGTGTCCTGGGTGTCGAGGCAGATCGGCCAGGCGTCGATGTCGGCGAAGCGCTTGAAGAGCGCAGCCTTGCCCTCCATCACCGGCAGCGCCGCGCCGGGCCCGATGTTGCCGAGCCCCAGCACCGCGGAGCCGTCGGTGACGACCGCGACGGAGTTGCCCTTGATGGTCAGGCGCCGCACGTCCTCGGGGTTCTCGTAGAGCGCCATGCTGACCCGACCGACGCCGGGGGTGTAGGCCATCGAGAGGTCGTCGCGGTTCTTCAGCGGCACCTTCGAGCCGACCTCGATCTTGCCGCCGATGTGCAGCAGGAAGACGCGGTCGCTGGTGCGGTAGACCTCGACGCCCGGCACGGCGGCCGCGACGTCCTGCAGCTCCTGGGCGTGGTCGGCGTCACCGGCAGAGCAGGTGACGTCGACGACGAGGCGCTCGTGGCTCGACTCGGCCACGTCGATGGCGGTGACGATGCCCCCGGCCTGGCTGATCGCGGTGGCTACCGCGCCCACCACCCCGTGGTCGGGCGCCGTGTGCAGACGCATGGTGATCGAGTACGACGACGTGGTGGCTGACCTGGACACGTGCTCAGCCTCTGCCCACCGGGTGGTTACCGGCAAGTCGGACGCGCGACCACCCTCGCTTGTGACGGACGGCACAAAGTTCTGCACTTTTGGATTGATAGTGCAGAATGCACTACGTGTCCGAGAGTGCAACCACGTCCCCGGGGGTCCCGCCCACCAAGCAGGCCCTGACCCGCGCCCGCATCCACCGGTGCGCGATGCAGCTGACCCAGGGCCGCGGCCTCGACGGCTGGACCATGGAGGACCTCGCCGGCGCCGCCGAGGTGTCGCGCCGCACGCTGTTCAACTACTTCAGCTCGAAGGTCGATGCCGTGCTCGGCGCGGTCGGCTCCCCCATCCGGCGCCGCGACGAGGTCGCCGCCGACGCCTTCGCCACCTTCGTGGCCGGCGGTCCCACCGGCGACCTCGTCGACGACCTCGCGGTGCTGGCCCGACCGATCCTGGCCGGCGAGGACTTCGACCAGCAGACCGTCGCCCTGCGCCGCAGCGTGCTGACCTGCTCGAACCGGCTGATGGAGGCGGTGCACGAGCACTTCGAGCAGACCGCCGACGACATCGTCGCCCTGATCCTCCAGCGCGAGGGCGACGGCTTCGGCGAGGACCGGGCGCACCTGATGGTGCGCCTGCTCGTGGCCGTCTTCGACTCCTCGATGCGGGCCTACCTGGCCGCCGAGGACCCCACCGAGACCGACCTGGTCGACCTGTTCGTCGACCACCTGCGCGTGGCCGGCGAGCTCCTCGGCCGCGCCTCCCGGCCGGCCTGACCCCTGCCTGACCCCTGCCTCACTCAGCCCAGACCCACGACCGGCACGAGCGTGCCACCCACAGGAGAGACACCATGGCCACCCTGCTAGCCCGACTCGGGACCACCGCCTACCGACGCTGGCCGTTCTTCATCGCCGCGTGGGTGGTCGTGCTGGCCGTGATCATCGGCCTCGCCGCCGCCTTCTCCAAGCCGATGTCGGACAACTTCACCATCCCCGGCATCCCCTCCGAGCAGGCCGCCGACCTGCAGGCCGAGCTCTTCCCCGGCGCCACCAGCGCCTTCGACCAGGCCGACGTCAACGTCGTGGTCCAGGCGCCCGAGGGCGAGACCCTGGCCGATCCCGACAACGCCGCCGTCGTCGAGGAGCTCATCGCCGACCTCGAGGCGCTGCCGCAGCAGCCCGACGACGTCGAGATCCTGCCCCCGGGCGAGGTCGCGGCCGGGCAGGAGCAGATGCTGGTCGAGCAGGCCGAGGCCTCCGGCGGCTCGGTCGAGCAGGCTCGCACCAACGCCGCGGCCCTCTCGCCGCTGACCGAGGACGGCCGCACCGGGCTGATCACCTACACCTGGGACGTCGACAGCCCCGCCGAGGTCGAGATGACGACCCTCGACGCCCTCGACGACGTCATGGACGACGCCCGCGACCAGGGGCTGGTCGTCGAGGCCAACGGCTCCGGCGCGACCGGCTTCACCACCCCCGGCCTGGCCTCCGAGGCCATCGGCATCGGCGTGGCCCTGCTCGTGCTGATCCTGACCTTCGGCTCCCTGGTGGCCGCCGGGCTGCCGATCATCACCGCCCTGATCGGCGTCGGCATCGGGCTGACCGGCGTGACCGCCATGACGGCGCTGGTCGACATCTCGAGCAGCACCTCGATCCTGGCCACGATGATCGGTCTGGCCGTCGGCATCGACTACACGCTCTTCATCCTGGCCCGCTACCGCACCGAGCTGCACCACACCGACGACCGGGCCCGCGCCGTGGGCATCGCGGTGGGCACCGCCGGCTCGGCGGTGGTCTTCGCCGGCCTGACCGTGCTGATCGCCCTCTCGGCCCTCTCGGTCGTGGGCATCCCGTTCCTCAGCGCGATGGGCCTGGCGGCCGCCGCGACCGTGTTCGTCGCCGTGCTGATCTCGCTCACGCTGCTGCCCGCCGTGCTCGGCCTGCTGGGGCGCCGCGCCTTCGGCGGCCAGGTGCGCCGCTACGCACCCAAGCGCGACGAGCAGGGCCTGGTCGTCAACAACGGCGTGCGCTGGGCCCGCTGGGTCGGCAAGCGCCCGGTCGCCCTGGTGCTGGTGGTCGTGGTGGCCCTCGGTGCCCTCGCGATCCCGCTCAAGGAGCTGCAGCTGGCCTTCCCCACCGACTCCACCGCCGCCAGCGACACCACCCAGCGCCAGGCCTCCGACATCATCTCCGCGGAGTTCGGCCCCGGCCGCGAGGCACCGCTGCTGGTCGTCGTCGACGCCCGTGACGTGGCCGACGGCGAGCAGGGCGCGGCCTTCGGCGGCGTGGTCGAGTGGGCCACCGGCCTCGAGGGCGTCGAGAACGCCCAGGTCGTGGCCACCAACGCCGACCCGAGCGCCGAACCCGGCACGCCGGCGGCGGCCGCGACCGGCGCTCTGGTGCAGGTGCTGCCCGAGTTCGGGCCGGCCGACGCCGAGGCGCAGGACCTGCTCACCGACCTGCGCGAGGGCGAGTCGGACATCGAGGACTCCACCGGCACCGACATCGGCGTGACCGGCCTGACCGCGATCACCACCGACGTCTCCGACCGGCTGGCCGACGCGCTGCCCGTCTACCTGACCATCATCGTGGGCCTGGCCTTCATCCTGCTGATGATCGTGTTCCGCTCGATCCTGGTGCCGCTCACCGCGACCCTGGGCTTCCTGCTCTCGGTGCTGGCCACCCTGGGCGCCACCGTGGCGGTCTTCCAGCTCGGCTGGGGCGGGTTCGTCGAGGGCCAGCCGCTGGTCAGCTTCATCCCGCTGTTCCTGATCGGCGTCGTCTTCGGCCTCGCGATGGACTACCAGGTCTTCCTGGTGACCCGCATCCGTGAGGCCCGGGTGCACGGCATGTCGACCCCCGAGGCGATCGTCGACGGCTTCCGCAACTCGGCGCGCGTGGTCACCGCGGCGGCCGCGATCATGACGGCGGTCTTCTCCGCGTTCATCCTGCAGGACGACGCGATCATCAAGTCGATGGGCTTCGCCCTGGCCATCGCGATCGTCTTCGACGCCTTCGTGGTGCGGATGGTGCTGATCCCGGCGCTGCTCTACCTGATGGGCGACAGGTCCTGGTGGCTGCCGGCCTGGCTCGACAAGATCCTCCCCGACGTCGACGTCGAGGGCGAGAAGCTCGACCGCGGCCCCGGCTACCACGCCGAGGAGGGCGACCTCGACGGCGAGCTCGACGAGCTCAGCGACGAGCAGACCCAGCGGGTCTGACCCGCCCCGCCGCCGCACCGTGACGGCGTACGACGCAGCAGCCCCCGGCCACCACGGCCGGGGGCTGCTGCCGACCCGGCCCGAACTTCGCGCTGACCCGGCCCGGATCTCGCGCTGACCCGGCCTGGACTTCCCACCGAGCCGGCCCGAACCGGCCCGGCCGGCCCGCTCAGGCCTCGGTGGTGCCCAGGCGGTCGAGCAGGTTCTTCGAGAACCGGTCGCCCATCTTCTCGATGACCCCGCCCATCGTCGCGGTCACGGCCTTCGAGGAGACCTTGGGCAGCGGCAGGTCGAGGGTGATCTCGAGGTTGGTCGCCAGGTGCGTGCCCTCCTCGGCGTCGGAGAGCTCGTACCAGCCCTCGACGGCCGAGCGCTCGGTCGTGCCGGCGGGCGGGTCGTGGCGGAACTCGATGCGCTCGAGGTCGGTGAAGGTCATCTTCTCGGTGAAGGCGGGCGAGACGTTCTTGCCCAGCACCTCGAGGCCGCTCATCTCCCAACGCCAGTGGTCGCCGTCGGCGGTGATCCGCTTGACGAAGGGCGTCATCTCGGCGATCGCGTCGGGGTCGACCAGCAGGTCCCAGATCTCCTGGCGGGTCGCCCTCACGACGGCGGTGGCCTCGGTGCTGGCGGAGAAGCGGGTCATCGGGCGAGCTCCTTCTCGATGTCGGCGGCGATCTTCTCGGGCTTGGTGGTGGGCGCGTAGCGGTCGACGACCGACCCGTCGCGCCCGATGAGGTACTTGGTGAAGTTCCACTTGATCTTGCTGCCCAGCATCCCGCCCTTCTCCGAGCGCAGCCACTGGTAGAGCGGGTGGGCGTCGTCGCCGTTCACCTCGACCTTGGAGAACAGCGGGAAGGTGACCCCGAAGTTGCGCTCGCAGAAGCCGGCGATCTCGTCGTCCTCGCCGGGCTCCTGGCCGCCGAACTGGTCGCAGGGGAAGCCCAGCACGCTGAACCCCTGCTCGGCGTAGGCGTCGTGCAGCTGCTGCAGGCCCTGGTACTGCGGGGTGAAGCCGCACTGCGAGGCGGTGTTGACCACGAGGACGACCTGGCCGCGGTAGTCGGCGAGGTCCACCTCCCGGCCGTCGATGCTGCGGGCGCTGAAGTCGTCCAAGGCGGTCATGCCAGGCAGTGTGGCAGCCGCCGGGTCGCCGACGCCCCACCCACCGGGCGCGAGCCGGCGCCAGTTCCCCGCGAGCCGGCAACAGTTCCCCGCGAGCCGGCGCCAGTTCCTGCTCAGCCCACCATCGTGCCGCGGACCTCGACGCCCTCCTGGTGCCCAGCCGGGTTGTGGTGGCCGTCGAGGTGCACCCGGACCCGCCGGTCGCCGACCTCGAGCACCACCTCGTCGTCCTCGATCGCCGCCACCGCGCCGCGCACCCGGTAGGTCTGGCCCTCGATCCGCTCGAGCAGGCCGTCGGTGTCGGAGCTCGTCTCGAGGTCGCCGGTGGCCAGCAGCCGCAGCTCGGGGCGCAGCCGGTGGCGCAGCAGCAGGAAGAGCCCGACCAGCACCACGAGCACTCCGTCGGCGACCAGCGTGGTCAGCAGCGCCGCGTTGCCAGAGTCGCGCCCGGTCACCCGGTAGACCTTCGGGTTGTCGGGCAGGTAGACGACCTCGGCGCGCCCGCTCTCCACCACCGCGTCGTACGCCGGCCGCTCCAGCGACACCACGACCCGCTCGTCCTGCGCCTCGGGGGCGTCCTGCTCGCGCTGCTCGCCCACCACGGCCTCGACCACGGCGTCGGGCAGCGAGACCCCCACCAACCGGTCGACGACGTCGCTGCCGGCCTCCGGGGAGACCGTGACCGGCTGGGCCGGCACGTCGACCCGGGTACCGTTGGCCCCCAGGTCGCGCTGCTGCAGCAGGCTGCCGGCCAGCGGCAGGTTGATCATCGTGACCAGCACGCCCACCAGCAGCCAGGTCTTCAGTCGTCGGCTCACCCGACCAGTATCCGGCCGCGACCCCCGGCTCCCCCCAGACGGGTCGGCCAGACGGGTCGGGCCGGTCGGGTCAGTCGGGGCCGCCCAGGAGCACCGAGGCCGCGGTGCCCGCCGCGGCCACCGCCGCCGCGCCGGCCAGCCAGACCCCGGCGACGGGTGGGGCGTCCCTGACGACCAGCGCCAGCGCGTAGGTCGCGGGCGCCGCCACGAGGACCAGCAGGCCCCGGCGCAGCCACAGCAGCGCCAGGCCCGGGTCGACCGGCATGCTCACCGGCCCGTACGACGCCACGGTGGCCGCGACGTGCGCCGTCAGCAGGGCCAGGCTGGCCGGCAACGCCCACGGGTGCAGCCCGTCGCGCAGGCCGATGCCCCACCAGGCGAGGACCAGCACCAGCACCGTGGCACCCGCGGCCGACTCTGGGAAGCAGGCCCAGCCCACGCCCAGGACCAGCACGAGCACCACGAACCAGGCAGCCGGCCCCTCGCCGGCACCGATCGTGCACAGCACGGCCGCCAGCGGCATCAGCGCGACGAGCGCCCGCAGCGTCCACTGCCCCGCGCCGACGGCCCCCAGCCACCGGCTCACCTGCCACCCGCTCACCGGGCACCCGCCCGGCGGGCCCGGGCCGGCCCGGAGAGTCCGCGCAGCACCTGGTCGAGGGTGCCCGGTCCGCGCCAGGGGACCACCGGGCACCCGTGCGCGGCGACCTCGTCGAGCAGCAGGTCGCGCTCGACGCACCGCATCCGCCACGCGAGCGCCTCGACGCCCGCGGTCCCGGCCGCGGCCGACGCCGGGGTGAGCACCGGGGGCAGGGTGTCGACCACGAGCGTCGGCAGGCCGTTGCGCGTCAGGGTGGCAGTCATCGTCGAGACGAGCTCGTCGAGCATCGGCGAGAGCACCACGACGACGGTGCCGGGCGCGACCCGCAGGCGGAGCCGGTCAGCGGACAGGGCTGCGGCACGGCCGGGCCGCACGGCCGCGAGGGTGGTGAGGATCCGCTGCTGGTGGCGGGCTCCGGACCCGTAGGCCACCGCTGCCGCCGCGGGCCCGACGACCCGCAGGCCCACGCGGTCACCGGCGCGGCCCACGTGAGCGGCGACGGCGGCCGCGGCGCGGACCGCGAGGTCGAGGCTGCTCGCCTCACCGTCGATCCCCCCGGAGCGGCCGTGGTCGGCGAGCGCGTCGACCACCAGCAGCACTGCGCTGTCCTGCTCGGCGCGGGTGGAGACGACGTGCAGCTCGCCGGTGCGCAGCGAGACCCGCCAGTCGATCCGCTGCAGCCGGTCGCCGACCTGGAAGCCGCGGACGCCGGCGGGCTCGGTGCCGGTCCCGTTGCGCTGAGAGCGGTGGGCGCCGACGAGGCCGACCGGCTGCGGCATCTCGGCCCGGGAGTCGAAGGCCGCGCGACCGGGGAGCACCCGCAGCGACGGAGCCGTCAGCGCCACCGGACCCCACCGCCAGGCGCCCCAGGCCGTCGTGAGCGCCACCTTCTCCTCGGCCGGCCGGTGCAGGCCCCACCGCCGTGGGCCCACCTCGAGGTCGAGACCGCGTCTGCGGTCCCACAGGGTCCCGACGACGCCGTCGGCGGGGTGCAGCGCCAGGTACGCCGCGCGCCCGCTGACCCTGGCCACGTGCTCGGCCGCGTCGGCGTCCTCGAGCCGCAGCCGTGACGTCGTGCCCTGGCCCTCGTGCAGCACCGAGTGGTCGAGCAGCACGTCGACCCGGGGCCGCGAACGGGTGGTGTGCAGCAGCCCCAGCGCGGCGCAGAGCGCCAGCGGTGCGGCCAGCACCACCAGCACCGGGTCGCCCAGGAGGACCGCCAGGGCGCCCGCCGTCGTCGCGACCAGCACCGCCCGGCCGAGGGAGGCTGTCGCCCGCCACCGCGTCACGCGGGCTCCAGCGTGGCCGGGACGGCCACCTGGGCGAGCACCGCGGCCACGACCTGCTCGGTCGAGGCGTCCGACATCCACAGCTCGGGCCGCAGCGTGATGCGGTGCGCCAGCACGGGCACCGCGACGGCCTTCACGTCCTCCGGGACGACGTAGTCGCGGCCCCGCAGCACCGCCAGCGCCCGGGCGACGAGCACCAGGGCCAGGGACCCGCGGGGGGACGCGCCGGTCAGCACCTGCGGGTGCGAGCGGGTCGCCGTCGACAGGGCGACGCAGTAGCGGGTGACGCTCTCGTCGACCTCGACGTCCTCCACGGCCTCCTGCATGGCCAGCAGCCCGGCCGCGTCGGTGACCCGGTCGAGCACGACCTCCTCGCGGCGCCGGTCGAGCCGCCCGGTCAGCACGGCGTGCTCCTCGTCGGCGGAGGGGTAGCCGAAGGAGACCCGCAGCAGGAAGCGGTCGAGCTGGGCCTCGGGCAGGGGGTAGGTGCCCTCGTGCTCGACGGGGTTGGCGGTGGCGAGCACGTGGAAGGGCTCGGGCAGCACGAAGGTCCGGCCCTCGATGGTCACCTGGCGCTCCTGCATCGCCTCCAGCAGCGCGGCCTGCGTCTTGGGCGGGGTCCGGTTGATCTCGTCGGCGAGCAGCAGCCCGGTGAAGACGGGGCCGCGGCGCAGCTCGAAGTCGCGGCTGCGCTGGTCGTAGATGAAGGAGCCGGTCAGGTCGGCGGGCAGCAGGTCGGGGGTGAACTGGGCCCGGGCGAAGTCCAGCCCCAGGGCCTGGGCCAGGCAGCGTGCCGCCAGGGTCTTGCCGAGGCCGGGCACGTCCTCGAGCAGGACGTGGCCCCGGGCCAGCAGCCCGGCCAGCACGACCTCGAGCTGGTGGTGCTTGCCGATCACGGCGCGCTCCACCTCGGCGAGGACGTCGCCGGCGCGGCGCCCGGCCTCCTGGACCGTCAGGGACGGGGTCATCTCAGATCTCCTCGATGTGGTGCAGGCAACGGTCGATCTCGGCGCCGTCGAGGCGCCGCGGCGCGGCGTCGAGCACCGCGAGCAGGTCGGGGTGCAGCCGCTCCCGGGCCGCCGGGTCGTCCCACGCCAGGTCGTGGCGCCGAGCCAGCACCGCCCGAGCCAGCCGGGCCAGCGCGTCCCGCACGGCCGGGTCGGGGGCGGCACCCTGGAGGTGGCTGTCCAGCATCCGCCGGTACGTCGACAGCCTGGTGTCGGCGCCGGGCTCCGCGACCGCGGGCTCCACGACCACCCCCCAGCCGGGCGGGGTCGACGAGCACGTCAATCACGACCCACGCGGCCGCGACGCACACCGCCCCGAGCAGGAGCACGCGCAGCGGGTCGGGCTCGAAGCCGGCGACCTGCAGCGCCAGCGCCACCACGACGACCAGCGCCGTCGACGCCACCACCCGTGCGCGCCAGCGCCGCGTCACGCCCGTCCCCCGGGCCGCACACCGGGCCGCGGGCCGAGTCCGGCGTGCACCTCCTCCAGCAGCGCGAGGACCCGCACCCGGGCGTCCTCGCCGACCTCGTGGCGGCTGAAGCGCGCCGCGCGGAACTCCTCGGCCAGGGCGTTCACCGCGTGGGCGTCGACGCCGGCGAGGTCGAGCACCCGCCGGGCCAGCTCGCTGGAGGTCTCCGACGCGCGGCGGGGCACCCCGGCCGCGGCCGCGAGCTCCTCGAACCGCTGCCAGCTCGCCACCACGGCGTTCCTCGGCGTCCCGCGGCGCAGCGCGCGGAGCTGCTCCTCGAGGTCGGCCGCCAGGGCGTCGCGCAGGGCGGCCCGCGAGGGCGCGTCCAGGACCTCGAAGTCGACGTGCTCGCCCGGCTCGGCGGCGGGCGGACGCAGCCGCAGCAGGTGACGCACGGCCAGCACCGCTCCCACCGCCACGGCGAGCCCCAGCGCGACCGCGACCAGGCCCACGAGCACCGACCCCAGCAGGCCCAGCAGCGGTGACTGGTCCTCGGCACGCGGCGGCGGCTGCTCCCCCGTGGCTCCCAGGTCGGCGAGCGACGGCGTCGTCGCGGTCGACGAGGGCAGCACCACACGACCCGGGCCGTCCCCGCGCAGGACCTCGCCGGGCCCGGTGGCGGCGGCCCAGACCGCCAGCAGCAGCACCACCAGCGTGCACCCCGCGACCGCGACGACGGCGGTGCGCGCGGCCGCTGTCGAAGGAGCCCGAGACGCCATCGCGCCAACGTAGCGGCGGCGGCACCCCGGGTAAAGGAGGCCGCCCGCCGCCCTGGCGGGCCCTCGGCCGCGACCCCGGGGTCAGCCCAGCCGGGGCGTGGCGGTGACCGTGGCGACGTACTCGAGCAGGCGTGCGCGCAGGTCGGGGTCCTGCTCGCGCTGCCAGCCGAAGGTGGTGGGGCGCTGGGCCCGGTCGTGCCAGAAGTGCTGGCCGCCGGAGGCGGGCCGGGTGGCGACCAGCCACACGGCGGTGTCGGCACCGTCCTCGGGCTCGCGCAGCAGGCGGCTGACGACCCTGTCGAAGGTGGGCAGGCTCTCGCTGACGCCGGGGGTGCGCACCCAGCCCGGGTGCATGCTCTCGACCAGGACGCCGGTGCCGGCCAGCTCGGTGGCCCAGGCGTCGGCGAGCACGACCTGCATCCGCTTGGTGCGGGCGTAGGCCTGCACGCCCTTGTACTCGCCGCGGCGGTACTCGATCTCGTCGTCGTCGCGGGTGGTCAGCCCCGAGCCGTACATCCCGCCCGAGCTCATCCACACCACCGAGCCGGGCCCGGCGACCAGGCGCTCGCGCAGCAGGTGGGTCATCAGGTGCGGGCCGAGCACGTGGGCGGCCAGCGACATCTCGTGGCCCTGCGCGCTCTCGGTGCGCTCGGGCGGCATCAGCCCGGCGTTGTGGACCAGCCCGTGCAGCGCCTCGACGCGCCCGGCCAGGTCGGTGGCGAAGGTGCGCACGGCGTCGAGGTCGCTGATGTCGCAGACCTCCTCGACGACGTCGGCGTTCGGCACCTCGAGGCGCAGCTCGCGGGCGTAGTCGGCGACCTTGTCGGGGTTGCGGCCCAGCAGGTGCACGGTCGCCCCGAGGTCGAGGAAGGAGCGCGCCATCGCCTCCCCGATCCCCGAGGTGGCCCCGGTGACCAGCACCCGCTTGCCGGCCAGCGCGCCGGGTTCGGGGTCGGCGGGCCAGAACCTGCGGCGCACGCCGGAGCCGATGGAGGTGTAGCCCAGCACCACCGACCGGTCCAGCGCGGTGTCGACGGCACGGGTGAGCAGCGCGTTGGCGTCCATTGCTCGAGCCTAGGCAGGCCGGGCGGGCCCGCCGCTCACCCGTGCCCCCGGTGTGCGCGAGGTCTCGCAACGCACGAACGGCCGGACCCTGGGGCCCGGCCGTTCGACTGCTGGTGGTGCGCGAGGGGGGAGTTGAACCCCCACGTCCTTTCGGACACACGGACCTGAACCGTGCGCGTCTGCCTATTCCGCCACTCGCGCTTGAAGCGTGATGAGGTTAGCCCAGCGGCTCTCCGTTCCCCAAACCGGGCCGCCCCCGGGGGTCGGGGGTGCCCACTCCCACCGCTCGACCCCGTTACGATCGGGTGCGACCCGGCACCCCCGCCGGGCCGGTCGGCCTGCACGACGAGCCGGCTCCCCCGCGTCGCCGAGGACGGAAGGAGGCCGAGTGAGCGCCTTGCAGCGGTTCGAGCAGCGGCTCGAGCAGATGATCTCCGGAGCGTTCGCCCGGGCGTTCCGCTCGGCGGTGCAGCCCGTGGAGATCGCGGCCGCGCTGCAGCGCGAGTGCGACAACAACGCGCAGATCCTCTCCCGCCAGCGGCGCCTGGTGCCCAACGACTTCCACGTCGAGCTCTCGGGCACCGACCTCGAGCGCCTGGCGCCGTACGACACCGCGATGGCCGACGAGCTGGTGCGCCAGCTCGAGGAGCACGCGCAGGCCAACGCCTACTCCTTCCCCGGCCCCATCACCATCGAGTTCGAGGGTGCCGACGACCTGACCACCGGCCGGTTCCGGATCCGCAGCCAGGCCCAGGCGCGCGTCACCGGCAACAGCACCCACACCCAGGTCGGTCGCGCCAAGGCCCTCCTCGAGGTCAACGGCACCCGCCACCCGCTGCTCGGGGGCAGCGTCGTGGTCGGGCGCGGCACCGACGCCGACGTGCGGATCAACGACCCGGGCGTCAGCCGGCGCCACATCGAGTTCCGCGTCGACGCCGCCGGCGAGCGCCCGCGCGTCGACGTGCGCGACCTCGGCTCGACCAACGGCATGCTGGTCGACGGGCAGAAGATGACCAGCTCGGTGGCCGGCGACGGCACCGAGGTCAAGATCGGCAACACGACCATGACGGTGCGGATCGAGCAGGAGCACGCCGATGTCTGAGCTGACCCTGCTGCTGATCCGCATCGCCTACCTGGCGGTGCTGTGGATCTTCGTGCTCTCCGCCATCTCGGTCATCCGCTCCGACATGTTCGGCGCCCGGGTGCCCGAGACCGCCCGTGGCGGGCAGGCGCCGCCGGCCAAGAAGGAGAAGCGGAGCAAGGCCGCCAAGCCGAGCAGGCGCCGCGGCGCGCCGACCCACCTCCTGGTCGTCGAGGGCGGCAACGCCGGCGAGCGCGCCGACCTCGCCGACGCCCCCCTGCTCATCGGCCGCGGCTCCGACGCCGCGATCCGCCTCGACGACGACTACGTCTCCACCCGGCACGCCCGGGTCGCGGCCTCCGGCGACCAGTGGTTCGTCGAGGACCTCGGCTCCACCAACGGCACCTACATCGGCACGGTCCGCATCACCCAGCCCACCACGATCACCATGGGCACCCAGGTGCGCATCGGCAAGACGATCCTGGAGCTGCGCAAGTGAGCGGCCCGCTCCGGCTCCACTACTCAGCGATCTCCGACGTCGGGCGGGTCCGCAAGGACAACCAGGACTCCGGGTACGCCGGCCCGTGGCTGCTCACCGTCTGCGACGGCGTGGGCGGCGCCGCCCGCGGCGACATCGCCAGCGGCACCGCCGTGCAGCAGCTGCGCCGCCTCGACGAGGACCCGCCGGGGGAGCTGAGCCCCGACGACCTGCTGGGCCGCGTCGCCGGTGCGCTGCACCGCGCCCACGACCGCATCGGCGAGATCGTCGACGACGACCCCGCCCTCAACGGCACCAGCACCACCGCGACCGTCCTGTACTTCGACGGCCAGCGCATGGGGGTCGGCCACATCGGCGACAGCCGCGCCTACCTCTACCGGGCCGGGGAGATCAGCCAGATCACCCACGACCACACGTTCGTGCAGAGCCTCATCGACGAGGGACGGATCACCGAGCCCGAGTCGCGGGTCCACCCGCACCGCAACCTGATCCTCAAGGCCCTCGACGGCGTGCACGAGGCCGAGCCCGACCTCTTCCTGGCCGACCTGCAGACCGGTGACCGGCTGCTGGTCTGCTCCGACGGCGCCAGCGGCGTGCTCGACGACGCCCGCCTGGCCGACGTGCTCTCCACCGGCACCCCCGACTACGCCGCCGTCGAGCTGGTGCGCGCCAGCCTCGAGGCCGGCTCCTCCGACAACGTCACCTGCGTGGTCGCCGACGTGCTCGACGAGGAGGCCGCCGCCGCGCGGGCCGACGACCTCGCCGAGCTGCAGCCGATGCTCGTCGGCGCCGCCGCCGAGCTGCGCCGCCGCGCCCCCAAGGGCCCCCGGCCCACCGGCATCTTCCGCGGCCACCGCTCGGGCGACACCGGCGAGCTGGAGCCGGTGCAGGCCGACCTGCCCGACCTGCCCGACGACGTGCACGCCATCCCCAGCGACCCGATCGACCCCGAGACCGCCCGCTACGCGCCCCGCGAGCCCGCCCGGTTCTTCTGGGTGCGCCGCCTGCTGGGCCTGCTCATCGCCGCGGGCGTGGTGTGGATGGTCGCCGCGGCGGCCTGGTCGTGGAGCCAGGCGCAGTACTACGTCGGCGAGCAGGACGGCACCGTGGTGATCTTCCGCGGCGTCAACACCAGCCTGCCCGGGGTCGACCTCTCCGAGCCGTTCGCGACCACCAACGTCGAGCTCGACCGGTTGCCGGCCTTCGTCTCCGAGGGCGTGCGCGACGGCATCGCCGCCGACGACTTCGCCGACGCCGAGGCGATCGTCGACAACCTGGCCGGCGAGATGTCCCCCGAGACCGGCGAGGTGGCGCAGTGACGACCACCTCCCCCGCCTCTGCAGGGCCCTCGGGCCCCTCCGGCCCCCTGGCCTTCGTGCACCGCCGCCGCCGCGGCGCCGAGCTGTTCCTGCTCGTCCTGGCGCTGATGGTCGGCATCGGCGCCTACGCCGCGGTGGGTGTCGGCGTCCAGGAGAGCGTGCCCGCCGACCTGGTCGGCTACGGCGGCTGGCTGGCCGCGCTGATCATCACCTGCCACGTCGTGGTGCGCCTGGTGGCGCCGTACGCCGACCCGGTGCTGCTGCCGGTCGTGGCCGCGCTCAACGGCCTCGGGCTGGCCGTGATCCACCGCATCGACCTCGACCAGGGCAGCGGCTTCGCCTCGCGCCAGCTGACCTGGATGAGCGTCGGGGTGGCCCTGTTCATCGCCACCCTGCTGCTGCTGCGCGACCACCGGGTGCTGACCCGGTTCACCTACACCAGCGGGCTCGGCGCGATCGTGCTGCTGCTGACCCCGATGATGCCGCTGATCGGCAACGAGGTGCGCGGCGCGCGGATCTGGATCCAGCTCGGCCCCTTCAGCCTGCAGCCCGGCGAGGTCGCCAAGGTGCTGCTCGTGGTCGCCTTCGCCGGCTACCTGGTCCAGCACCGCGACGCGCTGGCCCTGGCCGGGCGCCGGGTGCTCTTCGTCGACCTGCCCCGCGGCCGCGACCTCGGGCCGGTGCTGGGCATGTGGCTGGTCAGCCTGGGCATCCTGGTCTTCCAGAAGGACCTCGGCTCCAGCCTGCTCTTCTTCGGCCTCTTCCTGGTGATGCTCTACGTCGCCACCGAGCGCCCGGGCTGGCTCGTGGTCGGCGGCGCGCTGTTCCTCGGCGGCGCCCTGGCCGCGTGGCGGATCTTCGGCCACGTCCAGACCCGTGTCGACATCTGGCTCGACCCGTTCTCCCACTACGGCGCCGGCACCGACGGGCGCGGCGAGCAGCCGCTCGAGGCGCTCTTCGGCATGGCCTGGGGCGGGCTGATCGGCCGCGGCTTCGGCGACGGCGACCCGGGCCGGGTGCCCTTCGCCGAGTCCGACTTCATCGTCGCGGCCATCGGCGAGGAGCTCGGCCTGACCGGCCTGATGGCCGTGCTCGTCCTCTACGGCATCATCGTGGAGCGCGCGCTGCGCGCGGCGCTGATCTCCCGCGACGGCTTCGGCAAGCTGCTGGCCGCGGGGCTCGGGGCGGTCCTGGCGCTCCAGGTCTTCGTGGTCGTCGGCGGCGTCACCGGGCTGATCCCGCTGACCGGCCTGACCACGCCGTTCCTGTCCTACGGCGGCAGCTCGCTGGTGGCCAACTGGGTCATCGTCGCGCTGCTGCTGCGCGTCTCCGACCTCGCCCGGCGACCGCTGCCCGACCTCTCGGGCGGCGCCGACCAGGGCTCCGACGACGACACCCAGGTGGTGAGGGTCCAGCGATGAACAAGCCGATCCGCACGATCTCGGTCTTCTGCCTGCTGCTCTTCGTGGCGCTGCTGGCCAACGTCACCTACCTGCAGTTCTGGCGCGCCGACGGGCTCAACGACGACCCCAACAACCGCCGCGCCCTCGACGAGCGCTTCTCCCAGCAGCGCGGTGCGATCCTGGTCGGCAACGACCCGATCGCGCGCAGCGAGCCGGTCGACGACCGCTACGACTACCAGCGCACCTACCTCAAGCCGCTGCTCTACAGCCACCTCACCGGCTGGTTCAACTTCTACAACGCCCAGCCGGCCACCTGCGAGGGCTGCCAGCAGCGCGTCGAGCAGACCTACAACGAGCTGCTCTCCGGCGAGGACGACCGGCTCTTCGTGACCCGGCTCGTCGACCTGCTCAGCAACAAGGAGAGCCAGGGCGGCAACGTCCAGCTCACCATCGACCCGGCGGCCCAGCAGGCGGCGTACGACGGCCTGCGCGCCGTGGTCGGCCCCGAGGGCGAGGGCTCCGTCGTGGCGATCGAGCCGCGCTCGGGCAAGGTGCTGGCGATGGTCTCGCTGCCCACCTTCGACCCCAACGCCCTGGCCTCCCACGACCTCGGCGAGGTCAACGCCGCCGCCGAGCGGCTCGAGGCCGACGACGACGAGCCGCTGCTGAACCGGTCGATCCAGACCACCCTGCCTCCCGGCTCGACCTTCAAGATCGTCACCGCCGCCGCCGCGATCGAGAGCGGCGACTACGAGGCCGACGACCTCGTGCCCGGTGGGCCGAGCTACCAGCTGCCGCTGACCAGCGACGACTCCGGCCTGATCGACAACGAGGGCCGCGACTGCGGCTCCGACAGGATCCCCTTCGCCCAGGCGATGGAGAACTCCTGCAACACCACCTTCGCGCGGCTGGCCGTCGACCTGGGCGCCGAGACGATGCAGGAGCAGGCCGAGGCGTTCGGCTTCAACCAGCAGTACTTCGAGGACCTGCTGCCCCAGGCCACCTCGCGCTTCCCCGAGGGCATGAACGAGCCGCAGACCGGCCAGAGCGGCATCGGCCAGTTCGAGGTCGCCGCGACCCCGCTGCAGATGGCGATGGTCGTGGCCGGCATCGCCAACGACGGCTCGGTGATGAAGCCCTACCTGGTCGACGAGGTGCAGAGCCCCGAGTTCGACCAGATCGACGCCACCGACGAGGAGGAGCTCTCCGAGGCGGTCTCGGCCTCCACGGCTGACCAGCTGACCGAGCTGATGGTCTCCACCGTCGACAACGGCACCGCCAGCCCGGCCGCGATCCCGGGCATCCAGGTCGCCGGCAAGACCGGCACCGCCCAGAGCGGCCAGGACGACGTGGCGCCGTACGCCTGGTTCGTCTCGTTCGCGCCCGCCGACGACCCCGAGGTGGCCGTCGCGGTGATGATCCAGGACGCCCCCGGCCGGGCCCGCGGCGAGATCGCCGGCGGCCTGCTGGGCGGCCCGATCGCCAAGGCTGTGATGGAGGCGGTGATCAACCGATGAGCGACGACACCCCCACCGGCGTGCTGCCCACCGGCGACGACGACGAGCGCTTCGCCGACGACGCGCGCCGCTACCGCCTCGACTCGCTGCTGGCCACCGGTGGCATGGGCACCGTGTGGCGCGGCACCGACACCACGCTGGGGCGCTCGGTGGCCGTCAAGCTGCTCAAGCCCGAGTACGCCGAGGACCCCGAGTTCCGGCGCCGCTTCGAGACCGAGGCCCAGCACGCCGCGTCGCTGCACCACCCGGGCATCGCCGCGGTCTACGACTTCGGGGAGGCGGGCGAGCGGGCCGGCTCGACGATGGCCCAGCCCTACCTGGTGATGGAGCTGGTCGAGGGCCAGCCGCTCTCGGCGCTGCTGCGCCCCGGGCAGCCCATGGATCCCGAGGTCGCCTCCGACCTCCTGGCCCAGACCGCCACCGCGCTGGCCGCCGCGCACGCCGCCGGCATCGTGCACCGCGACGTCAAGCCCGCCAACCTGCTCGTCACCCCCGACCGCCGGGTCAAGGTCACCGACTTCGGCATCGCGAGGGCCGCCGAGGCGGTCGGCGTCACCCAGACCGGCCAGGTGATGGGCACCCCCCAGTACCTCTCGCCCGAGCAGGCCCGCGGCCAGACCGCGACAGCCGCCTCCGACGTCTACGCGCTCGGGGTGGTGGCCTTCGAGTGCCTCGCGGGGCGACGCCCCTTCCAGACCGACTCGCCGGTGACCACGGCGCTGGCGCACCTCAACCAGCCCGTGCCCGAGCTGCCCGACGAGGTGCCGGCACCGCTCGCGGCCGTCGTACGCCGCGCGCTGGCGAAGGATCCGGGCGAGCGCTGGCCCGGCGCGACCGCCATGGCCGCGGCCCTGCGCGACCCCAGTGGTGCCGCCGGAGCGGTTGACGCCCCGACCGCGGTCGTCGACCAGCCCTCCCCCGGCTCCACCCAGGTGCTGCCGGCCGCCGGGGCGGGCGCGGGCGCCGCCGCGGGGCTCGCCGCCGGCGCGGCTGCCGGGTCGGCCCCGGCCACCCCGGTGCACGGCACCCCCGCGACCGGCACGACGGGCACGACCGGCACGACCACGGGCACGCCCACGGGCACCGCCGGTTCCGGCCGGTCCGGCCGCGGCCCGTGGGCGGTGGTGCTGATGGTGCTGCTGCTGGCCGCCGTCGGCGCCCTGATCATCGTGCTGCTGGTGACCGGCGGCGACGACGAGGAGCCGGCCGAGGAGCCCACCCGGGAGCCGTCGCCGACGACGTCGTCCGCCGAGCCGACCCCCACCCCGCCGACCCCGACCGCGACCCAGCCCGCCACCGTCGAGGTCGTCGCCTCCGACTACGTCGGACGCCCGGTCGGCGAGGTCGAGGCCGACCTGCGCGGGAAGGGCCTCTCGGTGACCCTCGACGAGCTCGACAACGACGGCACGCAGGAGGAGGGCGCCGTGGAGTCGGTGAACCCGACCGGCTCCCTGCAGGAGGGCGACACCGTCACCGTGCGCTACTGGGGACAGGCTCCCGAGCCCACCCCGACCGAGGACCCCACGCCGACCGAGCCGTCCGCGACGCCCAACGCGACGCCCACCGAGGCGAACCCCACGGACGGAGCCACCGGATGAGCGGCACCCCTTCCACCGTCGGCGGGCGCTACCAGCTCGGCGAGATGCTCGGCCGCGGCGGCATGGCCGAGGTCCGCAAGGGCACCGACGAGCGGCTCGGACGGGTGGTGGCCGTCAAGCGGCTGCGCACCGACCTGGCCAGCGACGCCACGTTCCAGGCCCGCTTCCGCCGCGAGGCGCAGTCGTCGGCCTCGTTGAACCACCCCGCGATCGTGGCCGTCTACGACACCGGCGAGGAGGAGGCCACCGACGGCTCCGGGGTCCAGCAGCCCTACATCGTGATGGAGTACGTCGCCGGGCGCACCCTGCGCGACATCCTGCGCGAGGGCCGCAAGATCCTCCCCGAGCGGGCGCTCGAGATCACCAGCGGCGTGCTGGCCGCGCTCGACTACAGCCACCGGGCCGGGATCATCCACCGCGACATCAAGCCCGGCAACGTGATGCTCACGCCCACCGGCGACGTCAAGGTGATGGACTTCGGGATCGCGCGCGCCATCAGCGACGCCTCCTCGACGATGACCCAGACCGCCGCGGTGGTCGGGACCGCGCAGTACCTGTCTCCCGAGCAGGCCCGCGGCGAGACCGTCGACTCCCGCTCCGACGTCTACTCCGCCGGCTGCCTGCTCTACGAGCTCCTCACCGGGCGGCCGCCGTTCGTCGGTGACTCGCCGGTCGCGGTGGCCTACCAGCACGTGCGCGAGCAGGCCCAGCCGCCGTCCGACCACGACACCGACCTGCCGCCCGAGGTCGACGCCATCGTGATGAAGGCGCTGGCCAAGCGGGTCGAGGACCGCTACCAGTCCGCGGCGGCGATGCGCACCGACATCGAGCGCTACCTGGCCGGGCGCCCGGTGCAGGCGACCCCACCGCCGCCCCTGCCGGCGACCGCCACCGCGGTGGCGGCCCGGCCGGTGCCGGCCGCCGAGGCGGCTCCGCTGCCCGCCGCCGAGGAGGAGCGCCGCCCCGTGGGGTGGCTGGTCGCGCTCGGGCTGCTGGTCATCGGGCTCGTCGTGGCCGGGGTGCTGCTGTGGCCACGCCTCTTCCCGGCCGCGCCCGACGAGGTGGCCGTGCCCGACGTGGTGGGGCGCCAGGAGGCCGCCGCCAGCAGGATCCTGGGCGAGGAGGGCTTCGGCGTCGACACCGAGTTCGAGACCTCCGAGCGCCCCGCGGGCCGGGTCATCGGCCAGGATCCCTCCGGCGACAGCTTCGTCGACCCGGGCTCGACCGTGCTGCTGACCGTCTCGGCGGGCCTGCCCGAGGTGGCCGTCCCCCAGGTCACCGGCTTCTTCCGCGACCAGGCGGTGACCACCCTCGAGGGCCAGGGCTTCGAGGTCGACGTGCAGCGCCGCTCCTCCGACGAGGACCGCAACCTCGTGCTGGAGCAGCAGCCACCCGCCGGCACCCAGGTCGAGGACGGCTCGACGGTCACGGTCATCGTCTCCGAGGGGCCCGAGAAGGTCCCCGACGTCGTGGGCGACGCCCAGCGGGTCGCGGAGCAGAAGATCCGCGACGCGGGCTTCAACCCGGTGATCCGCGAGGACTCCGATCCCGAGGCCGAGCCCGGCACCGTCACCGAGCAGATCCCGGCCGCCGGCGAGCGGCTCAGCCAGGGCCAGGACGTCAACCTCTTCGTCGCCCAGGAGCCCGAGCCGACCGAGGAGCCCTCCGAGGAGGAGCCCAGCGACGAGCCGGCGGAGGATCCCACCGACGAGCCGACCGACGACCCCACGCCGTCCGACGGCCTGCTCAACGGCAACGGGAACGGGAATGGGAACGGCAACGGCAACAACGGCGGTCGCCGGGGTCGGCGCGCGCCCTCCGCCTGACCGGGGCCCGACCCACGGGCACCACGCGCGGGCGGATCAGACGATGGGTTCGGCGTACGACAGGTCGAGCAGGCCGGAGTAGGCGGGCGCCTCGACCTCCTCCTCGAAGGAGGCCTCCCAGCCGATCTGGATGTCCTCCTGCGCCGACTGCTGCCGGTAGAGCGAGAGGTAGCGGTCGCCCTCGACCGACTCCGCCAGCTCCTCGGGGTCGCCGACGGCCGAGATGACGTACGGCGGGGGGTAGGGCACCCCGTGCAGGGTCACCGAGGGCCCCTCGCACTTGATGCCGGTCGTCGACACGACCCGCTGGCCCTGGATCGTCACCGCCTCGGCGCCGGCCCGCCACATCGCGTTGACGACCGCCTGGATGTCCTGCTGGTGCACGACCAGGAAGCGCTCGGGCTGGTCGGTCTCGTCGACGCCGAGCGGGCTGTCGGTCAGCGTGATGGTGACGCCCTCGCCCTCGACCGGCACCAGCCCCGCGGGGTCGGCGTACTCCTCGATGCGGCCCTGCACCCGGGCCACGTCGCGGTCGGCCAGGCGGTCGGTCAGGTCGTTGACGTCCGCGGTCAGCGCCTCCACCCGGCTGCGCAGCTGCTCGTACTGCTCGGCCTCCGAGCTGACCAGCGTCGTCAGGTCGGTGATGCCCGGCCGCAGGTCGGTGCCGTCGGAGCTGACGGCACTGACGGCGAAGAGGCTCCCGCTGAGCAGCACGACCGTGGGGGTCAGGATCCGCCAGCCAGCGGGCCGGCGGCGCTCCGGCGAGCCGCCGGCGACCACGCCCGCCCGGGCGCGCACGCGCGACCACCAGCCCGGGGGCGGCTCCCCCGGGGTCGGCCTCGCGTGGGAACCCGGCGTCATGCCCACTAAGGTAGCCCGCGACCCGCGGGCGCACCGAGCCCACGGGGGCCGCAGGCTGCACGTCGCGGCCCACACCTGCAGGAGTAGACGTGAGACAGAAGGTCAAGGACGAGCTGGCCGAGCCGCGGGGCCCGGTCGTGACTCCCCGCTCGGTGGCGGCGCTGCTGCTGGTCGTCGCCGGCATCGCGTGGGTCCTCTACTACTACTTCGGCGTGCGCGCCGACCCCACCGACTTCGAGGCCGAGCCGGGCAGCCCGGCCTGGATGGCCGACCTGGTCAGGTGGAACTACGTGATCGGATTCGGGCTGCTCTTCCTCGGCCTGGCCATCAGCGCCCACCCGAGCACCCCGATGGGCCGCGGCCGCGGCGTGGTCGCGGGCATGCTGGGCTGCTTCCTCATCGGCCTGGTGTGGATCTGCGTCTACTACGTCTTCGCCAACGACAAGCTCGACCAGATCCCGGTCTTCAACGACCTGCTGCAGTCGAACCTGTTCGTGGGCATCGCCTTCATGGGCGTCGGCTTCGTCTTCGCCACCCGCTGGGAGTGAGCCCGAGGGGCCCCTCCGGGCCCCCGCACAGAGCTTCATCCGGACCGTCCGTCACCGTCAGGTGGCGGGCGGTTCTGCACACCTGGGGACAACGCTGTGGACGAATCACACGCGTGTAGTTCTCCACACCTGTGGACTCATCTGTGGACAACCTCCCCCGCAGGCTCCCGCCCCAAACGCCGACCCGGCCCATATCTGGCTCTCCTGTCTCTTCCGTGGGTCATGTGCGCCCGGGGAGGGTGGGCCGGTGGCCG